>NZ_JBSQBM010000023.1:0-105361 GCF_059417685.1 Paenibacillus sp. LT-B23
AAAACTATAATATTATTTATTCCGATTATGTATTTCGTTTTAGTCGTTTGTACATAGTTCATGTCTTTTCTACAGAACTTCCTTAGATTCTACTCTTGAGAGATGAAAGAAATACACCTTTGTAACAAAATGTTCTATTATATTTATTTTATTGATAAATATTCCTTTTTATTGTTCCAATTTACTGGTAAATACTATACAATTGATCTGAGTTCTATTACTAATATATTCATATAAATGAATATAAATCCCAAAAAGAGAGGTCGTTTATTCATGAAAAAAACGTTGTTAGCTTCATTAGGTCTGACACTTATGTTAAGTACTTCTGCCGGTGCCGCCTTTGCTCAAGAAGACATTGCTTCACCCACTAAGGAATCGATTAAACTCTATGATAACGGGACCGACAGAGAGCCTAATAATAGCTTTGAAGAAGCAAGCGAAGTTTGGTTGGGTGATGATATATATGGAAGCATTGGAAAACTTACTCAAGGAAATTGGGATTCATATGATGTTTTTAAGTTCAAGGCTTTTCAGACCAAGCGGGTTAATTTTAGAATCGAAGGGAATAAGTATCCTAATGCATGGTTAAAATTGGTTCTATCCGATAGCAATGGTCATGAGATTAGAGCAGCGGAAAATCGTCAGAACACTTTAGGCAAAGAACTTGAAGCTGGCAAATGGTATTATATAGCAGTTGAGGTTCCAGGCTACGAAATTGGTCAACAGTTCGATTATAGGCTTTCAGCTACCATTGAACAATAAATATTAAAATTCCTAACCCTTATAAATCAAAAACCTCGCCCCTATGTCAAGGGGCGAGGTTTTTGTAGTTCAGTTATTCCATTCGGTACAATCAGTCATTTCACACTATCCATATCTTAGGACAGACGTGAGCTAAAATCCTCATAGGAGAACTGGCGGATCACCTTAATGCCTTCTTCGTCGTTGTAGCTAGCGATGGCTGGCAGGTTGACTCCGTTGAACATGTGGTTTTTGACCATCGTGTAATGGGCCATGTCGCAGAATACAAGCTTGTCTCCCGGCTTCAATGGCTCTTTAAAGGAGTAGTCTCCAATTACATCTCCGGCCAGGCAGGTAAGGCCACCGAGTCTGTAGGTGTGCGCATACTCACCAGGCTTACCTGCATCAATGATATTCGGGCGGTATGGCATAGCCAGCACATCGGGCATATGACACTCAGCCGAAGTATCCAGAATCGCAATATCCATTCCGTTTTTCATCGTATCCAGGACTGTAGCAACCAGATAACCTGTATTCAAAGCGATAGCTTCGCCCGGCTCCAGGTAAACCTGTACACCATATTTATCCTGAAAATATTGGATGCAGCGTACCAGCGTGTCCAGATCATAGTCTTCTCTGGTGATATGATGACCGCCGCCAAAATTAAGCCATTTCATTTGCTTAATATATGGCCCGAATTTCTCATCCACGACTTTAATGGTGCGCTCCAGCGTGTCTGAATTCTGTTCACACATCGTATGAAAATGAATACCGTCCACGCCTTCCAGATCCTCAGGTCTAAAGTTAGCCAAAGTCACACCCATTCTGGAGTTGTTGTAGCAAGGATCATACAGCGGAGTTTCGATTTCCGAATATTCCGGATTGACCCGAATTCCAATTTCTATCTTTTTGGAAGTCACGCCTTGCACCTTACTTTTGAACCGTTTCAATTGATCGAAGGAGTTGAAAACGACGTGGTCAACATACTCCAGTAGCTCGTCAAATTCACTGTCAACATAAGCTGGTGCGTATACGTGAACCTCCTTGTCCATTTTTTCGCGACCCAGTCTCGCCTCGAACAACGAACTGGAAGTTACGCCTTTTAAATATTTACCAACCAGAGGAAATGTCGAAAACATCGAAAATCCCTTAAGAGCAAGCAAAATATTGCAGCCTGTTCGCTCTTGAACAGAATTTAAAACCTCAAGGTTTTTCACAAGAAGTCTTTCGTCAACAAGGTAACAAGGTGATGGAAGTCCGCTAATATCAATATTCATCACAGGCCTCAATCAAGCAACGTTGGCGTAAAGCTTTCTTGCCATGGCAATCCGTGTTTATTCAGTGCTTCCATGAATGGATCTGGATCAAATTCCTCAACGTTGTATACGCCTGGTTTTTTCCAGATGCCTTTAATGATAAGCATTGCGCCGATCATGGCAGGAACACCTGTCGTGTAGGAAATGGCTTGGGAGCCAACCTCTGCATAACATTCCTCATGATCACACACATTGTATACATAATACGTTTTCGGTTTTCCGTCTTTAACGCCTTGGATGATACATCCAATGTTCGTTTTACCCTTGGTTCTAGGTCCGAGGGAAGCCGGGTCTGGCAAAATGGCTTTCAGGAATTGCAATGGAATGATTTGCTGTCCTTCGTAATCAATAGGCTCAATGGAAGTCATGCCTACGTTTTGAAGCACGTTCAAATGATTCAGGTAGTTGTCCGAGAAAGTCATCCAGAAACGGATTTTTTTCACGCCTTTAATGTTTACTGCAAGAGATTCCAGTTCTTCATGGTACAAAAGATATATGTTTTTCGGTCCGATTTCAGGAAGGTCGTATACCTTTTTCTCGGAAAGAGGCTCAGTTTCAATCCACTCTCCATTTTCAAAGTAACGGCCCTTCGCCGTAATTTCCCGAATATTAATTTCCGGATTAAAGTTAGTTGCAAAAGGATATCCGTGGTCCCCTGCATTCGCATCTACAATATCAATCGTATGAATTTCATCAAAATAATGCTTTTGAGCATAAGCCGTAAATACTCCAGTCACGCCTGGATCAAAACCGCTGCCCAGCAGAGCTGTAATGCCCGCTTTTTCGAATCTTTCTTTGTAGGCCCATTGCCAGCTGTATTCAAACTTCGGCGTATCCGGCGGTTCATAATTCGCCGTATCAACGTAATGAACGCCTGTCTCAAGGCAAGCATCCATAATCGTCAAATCCTGATAAGGGAGAGCCACATTGATAACTACATCCGGTTGAAAGCTTCGAATCAGGTCAATGACCATGTCGGTGTTGTCAGCATCCAGCTGAGCCGTTTGTATCTTCGTACGGCCTCCACCCAGCTTTTCTTTAAGCGCATCGCATTTCTCAACAGTTCTGCTCGCGATACAAATTTCTTCAAATACATCTGGGTTTTGGCAACATTTATGCACCACAACGCTGGCCACGCCACCGGCGCCAATAATCAACGCTTTTCCCAAAATAAATAACCTCCTTATTCCATACGCTAATCGCTAATCATTCTTGCAAACAAAATGATTATAAAGACATCCCACCAAATAATCAAGAAAAACGATAATTTGCAGTGTAAAAATTCACACGGCTATGTCACAAAAATTTTACAAATCCCAAATTCAGGCATGAAAACGCCATAAAATAAAGAGCACAAAGCCCCTCCCAAGGCGTTCCAAGGAAGTCAGTGCACGTTTACCGGAAGTTTTTTTGCATTCCAAGTAAACAGCCTTAAGGAGTTAATATTATCTTATTTCTAGTAAAAAGGCCACCATGCCAATTCCTATGAAGAAAATTCAGAGGGTGGTAAAATAATTGGCTGGTACTGTAGGATTGTTTATCATGAATAAAGCCGCCCCCGATGCGGGAACGGCTCTCTATAAAACTAAAGCAAAACTAAACCTTATTAAACCATGATTTTGCAAATATCGTTGGTGAATTCAACCGGGTCTTGCAGTGGCAAACCTTCGATCAACAGTGCCTGATTATACAGCAGTGCCGTGTAAAGATTGACCTTCTCCTTGTCCTCGGCAAAAGCCTCTTTCAAAGAGTTGAACACCGCATGGTTGATGTTGATTTCCAGCACTTTATTCGCTTTGACATCGGCGTTGTTCGGCATGGCATTTAAGATTTTCTCCATTTCTATCGTCACTTCGCCGTCTGCGGACAGACACACCGGATGCGTCTTCAAGCGCTTGGAGGCTTTAACACTGGATACCTTGCCTTCCAGCAAGCCCTTCATGTACTCGAACAGCTCTTTGTTGTCGTTTTGTTCCGCTTCTGTTTCCTTCTCATTCTCGTCAGCCTCAATGCCCAGATCGCCACTGGATACGGATTTGAATTCTTTCTCCTTGTAGCTCATGAGCATTTTAATAGCGAACTCATCGATATCATCGGTGAAATACAGAATTTCGTAGCCCTTGTCGGCCACCATTTCGGTCTGCGGCAGCTTCTCAATACGTTCGTTGGACTCTCCGGAAGCATAATAAATATACTTCTGATCCTCAGGCATACGCGATACATACTCGTCCAGTGTAACCTGCTTTTTCTCCGTAGAAGAGTAGAACATGAGCAGATCCTGAAGCGTCTCCTTATGAGTGCCATAATCGTTGTAGACGCCAAATTTCAATTGTCTGCCAAATGATTTGTAGAATTGATCATACTTTTCCCGGTCATTTTTGAGCAGAGTCAGCAGCTGGCCTTTGATTTTGCTTTCGATATTTTTAGCAATCAGCTTCAGTTGGCGGTCATGCTGCAACATTTCTCTGGAAATGTTCAGCGACAAGCTTTCGGAGTCCACCATACCTTTGACAAAGCTGAAATAATCCGGCAGCAGGTCAGGCGATTTTTCCATAATCAGCACGCCGTTGGCGTACAGCTCCAGTCCTTTTTCATACTCCTTGGAATAGAAATCAAACGGGATATTTTCCGGGATGAACAAAATAGCCTGGTACACCACCGCGCCGTCCGCGCTGACGTGGATATGCTGGAGTGGCTTGTCGTAGCCATAGCGTTTTTCCGCATAGAAATTTTGATAATCCTCGTCGGTCAGCTCGCTTTTGTTCTTTCTCCAGATGGGAACCATGCTGTTAATACGCTGTTCTTCTTCGTAATCTTCGAATTCGTTGTCACTGCCCTCTTTCAGACGTTTGCCTGTAACATCCATCTTGATCGGATAACGGATAAAGTCGGAGTATTTCTTGATCAGTGCTTTTAAACGATACTCGTCCAAATATTCGTCGTAGGATTCGTCCTCGGTGTTTGCTTTGATTTTCAAAACTATCACAGAACCGACTTCATCCTTCTCAGCCGGCTCAATGGTATACCCGTCTGCACCTGTGGATTCCCACTTATAAGCGGTATCGCTGCCCAGTGCCTTTGTAGTCACTGTTACGACATCCGCCACCATGAATGCCGAATAGAAGCCGACCCCGAACTGCCCAATGATGTCATGTCCATCCTTGGATTCATTTTCATTTTTGAACGCCAGCGAGCCGCTTTTAGCAATGACACCCAAGTTATTTTCCAGCTCTTCCTTCGTCATACCAATCCCGGTATCGCGAAGAGTGAGCGTTCTGTTCTCCTTGTCAGCCGTTACTTTGATATAGTAATTTTCTTTGTCAAAGACCAGTTGATCATCCGTCAACGCTTTGTAATAAATTTTATCAATTGCATCACTTGCGTTGGAGATCAGCTCTCTTAGAAAAATTTCCTTTTGCGTGTAAATCGAGTTAATCATCATTTCGAGCAGACGCTTGGACTCAGCCTGAAACTGTTTTTTCTCCATTCTGATATCTCCTTTCGAATATGAACCTTATGTAAGGTAAGGCTGCACATGGGGAACCGTCCAAACCGGAAAGTCTGTTAGCACTCCCCTCATTCGAGTGCCAGCCTACCTTTTTTTATAACATTCCTCATTTTTTATGTCAATACGATAGATGCATGATATAGTCCCAATTCCGAAATTGTTAGTGCCTGATCTGCTTAAACATCACGTTAAACATCTCGACAGAAGAGGGAAACAGCCCTTGTACATGGGGAATCAGGTTATCCCTGATGCGTTGCTCATCCTCGTCCAGATGCTGCAAATCCTCATGAAAGAACCATACGATAGGATAGTCCCCATCCTTATGTCTGCTTCCTGCATTCAAACAAACGGGGCCCTGATCGTCCTCTGCAATTGCAAAGGGAATATAGCCTGCCGATAGCAAGGGCGACCATTGGCGGAGCAAATCATGAAACCCCTTCAAGCCTTGACCCACAGGCAGTCGCGGAAACTCAATAAAGGCGCAATCGCTCCAGTATACTCCAGGAATGAATTCGTTATCGAATTGCAAAGACACATAGTGATAGGACATGATGAAACTTCTCAATAGAGGAGGAAGCTCGAAATGGTAGGTTTCCTCAAGATCCCGAACTTCCTGCTCTGTGATCTGCGAAGGAAGAGGCTTCCACTTGATCCAGCCTTCCTCATCGGCATTGCCGTCACGCATCTCGAAAGGCACATTTTCTACCAAATCCATAAAAAAAGCCTCATCCATATGTGCAAATAACTCCTTCATGGATGTGCGAATATCCGCCTTCTTGTCCATGTCTCCGCACCTCTTTCCTTTCTATATCAGAACTGTATCATATGCCATTACACATTCTTCCAAGTTAGCTTAACAGATTTTGCTTTTATCCTCATTTGCAAAATATTCGTATTACCAGCGCAGTGGCTCATGGTTACGCCAGATGATCCAACGCCCTGTCTCGCACATACATTTTACAACTTATAAAACCCGATATAAGTACAAGCACCTCGTAAAGTGTCAAGACTACATAAGGAGATTGATCTATTCATGAAAAGAATCACCGCGCTTGTTATCCTGTCCCTGCTATTACTTGTAACCCCGATCTACGCTGCTGCACCAGCGCCCATGCTGGTCTACGTGGATCAGAGTAACCACTCCTTCATCCCTCTCCGCCTCCTGAACAGCTATGAAGGGATCACCATCAACATGACGGCTACGGACAAAAAAATTGAAATTGCCCAAGGCGATACCCGGCTCACCTTATTTGCAGGACAGTCTACGGCTAAAGTGAATGATCAAACAATCCGTATGCAAAAGGCTCCTTTTACCGATAATGGTTCCACCTACGTTCCCTTGCAGTTCATCAGCCAGCATCTAAACCTGCAAGTCTCATGGCAAAAGGAAACCTCATCCGTACATATCAAGCAGGGCACAACGTCTTCAGGCTTCCGGTATTCACGGGCAAGCTACCTGGCAGCACCACATCGATCCAGACGGCTCACAAGAGCTTCAAGGTCGGATCACGCACCTTCTCCGCTAAGGTGGTCATCATCTCCATGCTTCATCCCAAGGTGAGTTTGGATGTGGCGCTGGCAGGCAATAGCATCGGCAAAGTGGAGAACCTAAGCAGTCTCGCCAAACGCAATCAAGCGGTTGTAGCCATCAACGGTACCTACTTTGACGCCTATACCAAAAGCTCCTACAAAACGCCTTACGGCTATCTGGTCAGCCACGGGAAATTGTTGAAAAAAAGCTCTGGCGACCAACGAACCGTCTTCACGTACGATGCTAACCATTTGGCCGAGCTGGTTTCAGGTCCAGCCTTTGAGCGGCGTTTAAGTCAAGGCAACGTCGAAGGCGCCCTTCAAGCTGGACCACGCTTGGTGACGAACGGAAAAGTTTCCCTGAATATAAAATCCGAAGGCTTCAAGGACCCTAAAATATTAACAGGCGGCGGGGCCAGAAGCGCCCTCGGGATTACATGGGATCATAAGCTGATCCTCCTGACCACAAGCGGAGCCACCATGTCACAGCTCGCTCAAATCATGAAGCAGGCAGGCGCTTATCAGGCCATGAATTTGGACGGCGGTGCTTCCAGCGGGCTGTATTACAACGGCTCCTATCTCACCACACCCGGCCGCCAAATCAGCAATGCGATTATTATAAAATATCAATAGACGGGTTAAGGGCTGTCTTCACGGATATGTAAAGCCGTGGGGATGGCCTTTGCCATTTTCCCCAGTTCCGGTTTCCACCTGTTCAGGCAGCTTGTCCCTGTCGTTATAAGTTCACCCTGCAATTTACAACCGGATCAGACTACTTTTTCACGTATGCTGCCATCCATGTATGTCATAATACTGAGGGAAATTTTCCCTGTAATTAAAGTATAGCAATGCTTGCAGGGACAGACAACATGCTTGGGCTAACATCCATTCTGCATTAAAAAAGCCTTCCCTCACTCTGTAGTGAAAGAAGGCTGCTTTGTAGATTTAAGCGATGCTAACCTGCTGTTAGATCAGAAAAGATTTAGTAATAATCACCAGCAAAATGAACAATACCAGAATCGCGCCTGTGGATGTCCATGCTCCACCGCCACCATAACCAACTTCACCCATGTTTGAATCCCTCCTTGCTTTAAAGCATACTCTTATCGTATGAAGAAAAACGGTTTACGACAGGGCGCATTGGCAACGTTTATTTGGCATGGTAGGACTTCTTCTTTTTTCATAGCTATTCCTCCAGAGAATTTCAATATTAGTCTTATTATACCCAAAATAATACTTATAGATATTATTAATATTTATTGTATTCATCATTCAATGTTTTCCTTTAGATATCTTGTCTACACTTTTAGAATAAGTGAGGTGTAGACGATGGACGATAAAGAAGTTCTCAAACTAGTGGGTGCCAGGATACGTGCTTTGCGAAAAGAAAAAGGATTGTCTCAGGAGTCGCTTGGAGAAAAAGGCGGATTTCATTTTTCATACATAGGGCAGATTGAACGTGGGGAAAAGAACGTATCGTTATTGAATATAGCTAAAATTGCAGATGCACTGGATGTTAATTTGATTCAGCTTTTTGCTTATGTAAATGAGGAAATTAAGGTTACAAAGCATGAAGCCGAACTAAATGAAATACTAACATTGCTTAGAAAGTCAAACCCTCAAAAAATTAAGCTAGCGAAAAATATTGTTAAAGAAATTTTAAACAATGAATAATGACACGCACGCATATGTGGTTCAGTTACATCGTGTAGAACCATATCAAAAAAGCCGCTCATCAGATTGATCTAATGAACGACTTTTTTTGCGTAACTGCTTAGTAGCGTATTTGCGCCTTTTCAGTGTTTCTAATTTCTTATCATTTCCTTAATTCAGCAAGTACCTCTTTCGCTAAAGCAACGATATTGGCTGCGTTAAAGCCAAAGGCTTCTACAACTTCGGTTCCTTTACCGGATGCGCCAAAACGATCAATGGCTAACATCTTTCCGTCCAGTCCGATATAGCGTTCCCAGCCAAAGCTTGCCCCCATTTCAATGCCGACGCGGGCACGTATTGCTTTGGGCAAGACTCTTTCTTTATAAGCTTCGTCCTGCTGATCAAAAGCAGATGTGTTCGGCAAACTTACGACAGATGCTGAAATGCCTTCGTTTTCCAAGATACTCTGTGCTTCGACAGCCAGCTTCACCTCTGAACCACTTGCGATTAACAGCAAATCTGGTACTTCTTTGGAAGCAGGCGCTAAAACATATCCGCCTTTTTTCACACCTTCCAACGCCTTTTCAGAGCTGCCTGCAAGGATCGGCAGAGCCTGACGTGTAAGGACAAGTGCTGTCGGTGTTGAAACTGATGAGATCGCCATATGCCAGGCAGCGATCACTTCATTGCCGTCTGCGGGACGGATTACATTTAAATTTGGCATCGCACGCAATCCTGCCAGTTGCTCGATCGGCTCATGGGTAGGTCCGTCTTCTCCTACGATAATGGAGTCATGGGTTAGTACGTAAATCACCGGAAGTTGCTGAATGGCCGCCAAGCGTATAGCTGCTTTTAAATAATCAGAAAATACAAAGAAAGTTCCTCCATAAATCTTTAACCCACCGTGCAGGGCTATGCCATTCATTTCAGCTGCCATTGCAAATTCACGTACACCAAACCAAATGTTACGTGCTGCTGGGGCTGATTTAGAAAAACGTTCATCTCCTGCAATTAATGTCTTATTGGAGCTCGCTAAGTCAGCTGAACCTCCAAAGAAATAAGGGACCTGCTGTGCAATCAAGTTCAAGATGTCGCTGCCGGTATCTCGTCCTGCTTTACTTGAGCTTGCTTCGTAATCAGCCAATGGTTTTTCCCAATCTACGGGCAGTGTATTGGTAAAGCTGTCATGAAACTGTTTAGCCAGTTCTGGATAACTTTCCGTATAATTCACCATTAGAGCCTGCCATTCAGCCTCGGCTTTGGCACCACGAGCTGCTACTTTTTCACGAAAAAGGGTATATACTTCCTCTGATACGGTAAAAGCCGGTAGTTCCCATTGATAGCTCAATTTTGCCGCAGCCGTTCCTGCTTCTCCCAGAGGTGAACCATGAACTTTATGCGTACCGGCATGCGGTGAGCCATACCCGATCACAGTCTTCACTTCAATAATTGTAGGTTGTGTATGATTTTCTCGTGCCAAGTCAATCGCTGCAGTAATCTCGGTAAGATCATTACCCTCTGTAACCAGGATATGTTGCCACCCACTGGACTCAAACCGCTGTTTTATATTTTCTGAGAAAGAGTGACTCAGTTCTCCATCCAGCGATATGTCATTGGAATCGTATAGCATGATTAATTTATCCAATTGCTCATGGCCGGCTTGAGAGATCGCTTCATTAGCCACGCCCTCCATTAAATCACCATCTCCGCACAAACAATATGTGTAGTGATCCACAATCGGAAATGACTCCTTATTATATAAACCTGCTAAATGCCGTTCTGCCAATGCCATGCCAACAGCCATCGCCACCCCTTGTCCCAAGGGTCCCGTCGTCGCTTCCACACCGTCGGTGTGTCCGACTTCTGGATGCCCGGGCGTTCGGGAACCTAGCTGGCGAAATTTCTTCAAATCGTCAATCGTCACATCAAAACCGGATAAGTGAAGCAAACTGTAAAGGAGCATGGATCCATGGCCAGCAGACAGAACGAACCGATCCCGATTTTCCCATCGCGAATTTTTGGGATTTACAAGTAATGCCTGTGACCAAAGAGCATAAGCCATAGGTGCTGCTCCTAAAGGTAATCCGGGATGCCCGGAGTTTGCTTCATCAATCGCGTCCAAAGATAATGCTCGGATGGCCATAACGGCTTGAAGGTCTTGCTGGTCAAATCTCATAAAGTTTGTCCTCTCTTCCTGATCCTCGTTTTTTATAGTGTTCATTTATATTGTTTATTGCGCACTGCTTTTCGGCTTTTTCAGGCTTACCAAAATCATAATGAGCAGCACCACACCGATCCCGATCATCGTTATCGTTTTTCCACCCATCTGGTTTAGCCCGCTCAAGAACAGCCCCACTACACCAAAGTCGGAATCGGAGAAGGTTGCGTTGGCTAACCCGAGATCCCCTAAAACAGGTATTAATAGAATAGGCATGAAGCTGATGAGCACTCCGTTCACAAATGCGCCTAAAATGGCGCCACGCACACCGCCCATGGTATTTCCAAACACTCCTGCTGCTGCTCCTGTGAAGAAGTGCGGGACAACCCCAGGTAAAATAACAATCCCGCCGGATAAAACCAGAATGAGCATGCTGACAATCCCCCCCACAAAACTGGAGAAAAAGCCTATCAGTACCGCGTTCGGAGCATAGGTATAAACAATAGGGACATCCAGCGCCGGTTTGGAATTTGGTACAATTTTCGAGGAAATCCCTTTAAATGCCGGTACAATTTCAGCCAAGACCAGACGTACACCCGACAAGATGATAAATACGCCTGCAGAAAACAACCCTGCCTGAAGTAGCGCAAATAAAATATAGTTTTTCCCGTTACTCAAGTGACTTTCGACATAAGCCGGACCTGCAAAAAGGGCTACAATGATGTAGAAGACCGCCATCGTTAACGCAATACTGACCGTACTGTCCCGCAGAAAGCCGAGTCCTTTAGGGAAATTGATTTGTTCAGTAGATACAATGTCTTTCTTACCTTTCACTGCCATACCTACCAGCCCGCCAATAGCAAAGCCGACCGCGCCAGAATGCCCCAAAGCCACATTGTCATTGCCCGTTAATTTACGGACAAATGGCTGCACAACGGCTGGAGAAAGCGACATGAAAATACCTACAGTCAGCGCTCCAAAAAGGATAAGGGAGACGGATGTGAAACCACTCACTGATAAAATGATAGCAATCATACATGACATATATAGCGTAATATGACCTGTTAAAAAAATGTACTTAAATCGTGTAAAACGAGCAATTAACAGGTTCACAATCATACCAAAAAACATAATCAATGCGGTGGAGGAACCATACTTACTCACGGCAAGAGCCACAATAGCTTCATTATTTGGAACGATACCGCTTACATGAAACGCTGCTTTAAACATATCGCCAAAAGGGGCAAGAGCTTGCTGCAAAACACCTGCGCCTGCGCTGATGACAAGAAATCCTACAAACGTTTTGGTCGTTCCCTTCAAGATATCCGAGAGATTTTTCCGCTGAGCCAGCAACCCTACCAAAGCAATCAACGCAACTAGCACAGACGGCTCACTCAAAACGTTAATCAGTATATTCAAAGCTTTATTCATATGGGCCAATTCTCCTTACAATAGATTTTTATCTTGTAAGACTGCTGTTAGTTTTGTGCGTAATTCCTCGAGATCGATAATGTTTTCCAGAACGACCACATCACCCAGGCTCGCTCCGCCTTCAGCAATGTCTCTGGCAAGAAAAAACACATCTGCGCTCCCAGGCGTAGCGGAGCCCAGATCGGAATGATCTACTTCCACACCCTCTACGCCCATCTCATTCAATAGCTGCTTAATATTCATTTCCACCATAAAGCTTGTTCCCAGACCAGAACCACAAACTGTTAAAATTTTCATTTTTTATCGTCTCCTTTTTTTTGCATCATGGCTATAATTTCGTCCGCTGTTGTAGCTTCTTTCAAACGGTTTAACGAATCGTCGTTGACCAGAAACGAAGTCAATTCCGTCAGCGCCTTTAAGTGCAACTTATTGTCAATCGCCGCTAGGCAAATAAACATATCAATCGCATGCTCCGGCTGATCAAGCAACAACACCGGTTTTTTCACTCGCAACAGCGACATCCCCAATTTCTGCACACCTTGTTCCGGCCTTGCATGTGGGATAGCAATTCCTTTGCCGACATGAATAAAAGCACCGATTTCCAAAACTCTATTAATCATTGCCTGTGTGTAGTCAGGTGTAATATAGTTCTGTTCCTCTAATGGTTTGGCTGCTAGTTGAATCGCTTCCTTCCAATCCAGGGGAGCATCCGTGAATCGAATTTTATCTACAGTTAAAAGCTCGGACAACATAGGGGAATGACTCCTTTCAATTGAACGCATCTGTCGTAAATGATTTGTTAAATCTGTATAAAGTGCTTTTTCGCTTTTAATCGTGGCATGTTTCCGTATGGTAGCCATTAATTCATCTATGGGCACCGCAGAAGGTACGGGCAGATCAAAATCAGCAGCAACAGCTTGTTGCAAATAATCTTCTTCTAATGCGGTTAATAATGGGCGAGTCAAGTAAACAGGTTTGGATGATTCCAAATAAATAGTAGAAAAAATCATGTCATAGCTATCCGGAGATATCTGTTTTAATTCCGCAACCGAATGTGATTCCGTAAAATGCACGCCCGGAAATAGCTGACACAATTGCGTCCGTAACATCATGGAGGAACTGATCCCGTTTGGACATACAATTGTAGCCCGGTATACTTTAGGTTCAGGTTCTAATCTGCGGACATGCCCCCCGAACAAAATGGTAAAGTATCCAACCTCTTCATCCGAGATCCACTCCCCTGTAAAATCAGACAATGGCTTCAACGCTTGCTTGACCAGTTTGAACAGGGCATCATGTTCTGCTTTGATAGTGTCAATTAAAGGATTAGATAAAGGCACTTCACACATAATCCTAAAGTAAGCCGGTACCAAATGCTTGTACAAGATCGATTGTAAAATAGGTTTTTCTTTAAAGGGTACTAGGGTCAGGCGTTCTACTTCCCTGATAATTTCGTCAGATACATAACTCAGCTCTTCACTGGGATAAATATGGGGCACGCCCTGCGTAGCTGACAATAATTGAATCGTTAGATATACGATCTCCATCTCATGCACTTCATTAAACAAATAAGCGGATAATTTCTTGCCCATCAGAAAGAGTGGTTGTTGTTGTATTAACTCTGTTTGCTTAACGGGCAAAAGCAGTGCATTACGCCCATAGCGGAATTGCAGAAACAACAGCTCATAAATAAGTTGATCCAGCCTGTTACCCACAAAGACGACCTGATACTCATGAGCCATATCGGTTAATTGCTGCTTGATCGTTGTACTCGCATCTTCATATTTCCAACTATCCATCACCTGCTTGATACCCGGGCGTCCCATCGGCAACTGTAATAGTGTCCCAATACATACCGATGCAAATCGCCGCTTGTGACGCTCTTCTCCCTCCAATTTAAAACCGTCCGTTCGGTTATAATCTAATTTGACACCTTCTCCCTGACAAAGCGCACGTAGCTTTTTGACATCTGCCAAGGCCGTATTCCTGCTTACCTGGAGCAAAGACTGATAATGAACGATCGAAATCGGCTCCCGCCGGATATACGTGTATAAATAAATCAAATACAGTCGTTCATTCTCTTGAAAAACCAGTTGCTTGCGACCAAGTGATAACTCCTCATTTTTCCAGTATTTCTTAACTCTTTCGTCAATCTTAAACCCCATTTCAATTACTTCAATCTTCGGTAATTCCAACTCAATTAGTCCGGTATTTAATTTATTCAGCGTATATTCAAACTGTCGAGGCGATAAATTCAATTGAAGTCTCAACTCCGGAATTGACAACTTCGGATAGTTAACCATCTGAGTTAGCAATTGCAATGACTTGTGGTCAAACATCTTATGAGCCTCCTTGTGCTTATTATAAATGAAAATTATGAGCCATATCATAGCTGTTGAATCCAATCTTTGTTGTGATGTTGGCAGGTGTATTGGACTGAAATGTCATCCTTTACTTACATGCGAAAGGCAAGAGGCTCCTGTAAAATCAATAGCGTGACTTGTAGAGGGGAAGGCAATAATTCTACAAAACAGGTATGCCCTCTACAGGATGCGCTCAAACGCAAGAAATAAATGGGGATAAGGATTATACACCAAGTCATGTGCTTCTGAGCGGAATAAAACTATGGGAATATTAATTAAGAATTGAAGCTAAGTCACACGCCAAAATAAAAAAACACGCCCATGTGGCGTGTTTTTTATGATAACGGGATCTTTAGTTTAAAGAACCTACCCAATCAATTCCCCTAAACCCTTACTTCCAAATCTCGTCCGCAATCTCTTTAATGAAGGCAAGCTTTTTCCACTGCTGCTCTTCTGTCAAAATATTGCCCTCTTCTGTCGAAGCGAAGCCGCATTGTGGGCTAAGGCAGATGTGGTTAATATCCACAAATTGAGTGGCTTCCTTAATGCGGTTAATGACCGTCTGCTTGTCTTCCAGCTCACCTGTTTTGGAGGAAACGAGACCCAAGACGATCTGCTGCTGGCCTTTCAGATGCTTCAGCGGTGTAAAATCGCCTGCACGGTCGGTATCAAATTCGAGGTAGTAGCCGTCGATGTTGTCGATGCCGAACAGGGTTTCAGCAACTGGCTCGTAGCCACCGGAGGATGCCCAGGTGGAATGGTAGTTACCACGGCATACGTGGGTTGTAACGACCAAATCGGCTGGAAGATCATTTACGGTTTCCTGATTCACGCGGGCGAACAGCTTTTTGGTATCTTCCACATTCTCACCCGCATGCTGTCTGGCTTCCCAATAGTTTTTATCGCAGAGCATGCCCCATGTGCAATCATCCAGCTGCAAGCTGCGGCAGCCCTCATTATAGAATGCTTGAATCACGGATTTGTAAGCTTTGGCGATATCCGTCACCAGCTCATCCAGGTTGCTGTAATAGGTATCGGTTGTTTCTTTGTTCTCTCCACGCAACAACTCGGCCAGGAATTGCGCAGGTGCCGGAATGGTTTGACGTGCAATGGCATCCTCACCTGCTACTTGCTTCAAGAATTTGAAGTCTTCAATGAAAGGGTGACGGGAGTGACCGATTTTACCAGTCAAGCGTGCGGTTTCCGCTCTTGTTTCCACGCCTTGGAATTGGTAACCGTTCGAAAGCTCTACCTTTTCCACGCCATCCAGGCCCCACATAAAATCAAGATGCCACCAAGAGCGTCTGAATTCGCCGTCTGTCACAGCTTTAAGTCCTACGGATTTTTGCTTTTCTACCAGCTTTGTAATTTCGTTGTCTTCAATCTTTCTCAGTTCATCCGCAGAGATTTCGTTGTTTTGAAATTTGATTCTGGCGTCTTTGATCGCTTGCGGACGCAGAAAGCTGCCGACCATATCATGTCTGAAAGGGGTCACTTTTCGTTGGGATGCATTGTCAAGGATGCTGCTCATTAGGGTTATCTCCTTTTTCACTTCTGTAGTGAAGTTCTTGTAAGAAAGATAACACACATTTTCAGTTATAATGTAACTCCAATAAACTATAGCTAGTTATAGCCTAAAGCTATACCAAACTTTTTACTCGCCTATCGCCTCATGCAGCGCTTCTACATAGACGGAAGCCAGCTTGGAGAGCGCAGCATTTTTATGACAAATCCATCCCACATTAATAGACTCCTCACATTCCAAAGGTACGGAAATAATCTCGTTACCGTTCAGATCCGCACTGATCACCCCGGTAGAAATGGTATACCCGTTCAGGCCAATCAGCAGATTGAAAAGGGTCGCCCGGTCATTGACACGAATGCTTTTCGGATGCGACAGCGTGCTCAGAATCTCCTCGGAAAAGTGAAAAGAATTGTACTCCCCTTGCTCAAAGGACAGATACGGATAAGGATGAAGCTGATCAATGGTTACGATGGACTGTCGGGATAGCGGATTATTGGTGCTGATGAAAATATGCGGCTTGGCCGTAAACAGGCTGTTAAATTGCAAATTTGCATCTTTTAGCAGCTTATTAATCACCTTGGCGTTAAATTCGTTGAGATACAAAATTCCAATTTCGCTGCGCAAGCTTTTGACATCCTGTATGATTTCATGGGTTTTCGTCTCCCGCAAAGCCAGCTCATACTCGTCCTGTCCATATTGATTCACCAGATTCACAAATGCATTTACAGCAAAAGCATAATGCTGCGTGGATACGGAAAAATGCTGCGGTGAAGGCTTGGCATCCAGATAGCGACTTTCCAGCAGCTCCGCCTGTTCGACGACCTGACGCGCATAACCGAGAAACTCCACACCCTCCTTGGACAAAGAAATGCCCTTATTGGTACGATCAAAAATCGTGATATGAATTTCTTCCTCCAGATCCCGAATCGCGTTCGACAGACTGGGCTGGGAAATAAACAACCGCTTTGCCGCCTCATTCATGGAGCCACGATTGGCAACCTCGATGACATATTTTAATTGTTGTAAGGTCAATGAATGGTGTCCTTTCCGTTTGTGTTTCTTCTA
The DNA here is from genome assembly GCF_059417685.1 of Paenibacillus sp. LT-B23. Taxonomy (NCBI): domain Bacteria; kingdom Bacillati; phylum Bacillota; class Bacilli; order Caryophanales; family Paenibacillaceae; genus Paenibacillus; species Paenibacillus sp. LT-B23. The sequence goes on from NZ_JBSQBM010000023.1 coordinate 17,291, forward strand.
TTATATAACACATGATAACACTGCTGTTTAAGAAACCCCTAAACCCAAAATAACACCTCCTCAAAATGGTAATATCCATTTCAGGGAGGTGCTCTTGTATTATTGCTTTAATTAACGGACTTCACCATTCGTGGTGATCAGTTTTTGGTACCAATAGAAGCTTTGTTTACGAATACGGCGCAAATCTTTGAGATCAAACTCTTCACGATCAACATAGATAAACCCGTAACGCTTACTGGAGCCCTGATGGGTACTAACAAGATCAATCGCAGACCATGGACAGAAGCCGAATACTTCTACGCCATCTGTAATTGCCAGTTGAATCTGATCAATATGTTTTTTGAAAAAGTCAATCCGATAAGGATCATTCACTACATCGCCTTCTTCAAGCTTGTCAAAAGCGCCTAAACCATTCTCCGTCACGATGAGAGGCAAATGGTAGCGGGAATAAATTTGACGCAGCGTGGATCTAAAACCGACCGGGTCAATCTCCCAGCCAAACTCCGTCGTTTGCAGATTAGGATTCACCGAGCCTCTGTATGCTCCTGGCTCACCCACAATTTCATGCTGATCTCCTGTATGTGAAAAATCATTTCCGTCATCCAAGCTTTCTCCTACGGTTTGAGAGGTGTAATAATTAAAGGCGATAAAGTCTGGATTTCCCTTCGCTAATATGTCCATATCGCCCTCTTCAATGACAGGCTCATATCCTTTTTCGACCAAATAGCTCCAGGCAATGTGATTGTATCGACCAAATACCGCCATATCCAGATAGAGCCAGTTGCGAATGGCTGCATAGTTGTCAGCCGCCAGCGTATCTTCCGGCTTGGAACTCGCTGGATAAATGACCCCAATATTCGGCGCTGGTCCGATTTTCGCGTCAGGCAGCATCTCATGGCACAACACCATCGCTTTCGCCTGCGCTACTAACATATGATGATTCTGTTGGTAAAGTACCTTTTGCGGATTTTCCAGGCTTGTATCTAAAGTTCCGATGGAGCCGGGATGGAGAATCAGCATATTTTGCTCATTGATGGTTAACCAATATTTCACCCTGTCTCCAAAGTTCTCATACAATGTTTTGGCATACTGCTCGAAGGCGTCAATCGTCTCCCTGTTCGACCATCCGCCTTGTTTTTCAAGAGCATAAGGCAGATCAAAATGATACATAGTAACAATCGGTTCAATACCATATTTAATGAGTTCGTCAATTAATGAGCTGTAAAACGCGATTCCCTTCTGATTAACTTCACCTGCGCCCTGTGGATAAATACGTGTCCAGGCAATAGAGAAACGATACGCTTTAAAGCCCATTTCAGCCATCAAAGCTACGTCTTCTTTGAACATATGGTAATGATCACTGGTTACCTTAAAATCAGTGACCCCTTCGACGTGATTAGCCATGTCAATGACAGAGGGTCCTTTTCCATCTTCGTCCCATGCACCCTCTACTTGATAAGCGGAAGTTGAACCTCCCCAGAAAAAATCTTCGGGAAATGCCTTCAATTGATCATGTTTCATGATATAGTCCCTCCAGTTATAGTTATATCCTTCTGATGTTCGCAATCCATGTATATGATGATGACGCTTTCCTGTATCACACAACCAAAGTTAACAATACTTCGTTTTTCTGAACCTGCTCCTGATTTGTCTCGAATACGTCCACTTTATTTTTAGTAAGTGTAACGATGACAGGGGTCACAGTATCGTATCCTGCTTCTATAATCTGTTCCCTGTCAAATTGGATTAACAAATCGCCCTGTTTCACACTGTCCCCCTCTTTAACCACTGGATTAAAATGCTTCCCTTTCAGAGCAACTGTGTTAATTCCGATATGAATCAATATCTCTGTACCCGCATTTGAAGTCAAGCCTATCGCGTGTCCTGTGGGGAACAGCGAGGTTACAACTCCATCTATCGGCGCTACGACCTCACCGACAGACGGTTCAATGGCTAACCCTTTTCCCATGGCCTCTGTAGAAAATGCAGAATCATTCACTTGGCTCAGTGGTGTAGTCTTGCCTGTGATCGGGCTGTATATCGTTTCTTTCTTGATGTCGACGGCCACGGGTTCTTCTGTATTCACGGATTCATCCATTTCCGGGGCCTCCCCCTTAACCTTGCTTTCATACCCAAAAATAAGAACCATTAGCGTTGCAGCTATAAATGAACATGCAATGGCGATAACGTAAATTAAGGTTGGCGTATATACTGGAATAGCAAAAATATTATGAAAAACATAAGCTGTCATTTTCACCCCAAAATGTCCATTGATGGCTCCGCCTATAGCCCCAGCGATAATGACAATAGGAATGACACGTTTAAAGCGAAGCACCAGACCATACACAATCGGCTCTGTCACACCAGCCAGCAATCCTGTAATACTCGTGGAACCGGCAAGAGTTCTAAGTGTTTTATCTTTTTTCGCCTTCAGGAAAATACCAAATGCGACACCAATTTGAGCAAATACTGCTGCTGCAGCCATCGCCTCAATCGGATCACCGCCAACACCGATATTTTGAATCGTGATGGGTGTAAACCCCCAGTGAAGTCCGAAGACGACCATAAAGGTCATAAAACCGCCAAGAACAATCCCTGACAAAATGCCACTTACACCGATTAACCATGTCACACCTGAAGAAATCCAATCTCCTACCCCTGTACCGAAAGGTCCGAATGCGATCGCAGATAGCGGAACCATAATCATTAAAGCCAGCATCGGAACTAAAAAAAGCTGTAGATCCTTAAGAATGATCTTCTTCAAAAACTTGTCTACCAACGCATATATGCTGATGGATATGAAAACCGGGAAAACACTGGCCGAGTAGTTCATCATGACCACCGGTATTCCTAAAAACGATACATCAGAGCCTTTGTCCATCAGCCCCGTAAAGTTGGGTTCCATGAGGGCCGCACCGATGACACCGGCTACATAAGGATTCGCCTTCAGCTTTATACCAAGCGTGATCCCAAGCAAAATCGGCAAAAAGTAAAACACAGCATTCCCCGCAGCAGACAGGATCAGATAGGTATCACTTGTTACAGACATCCACCCCAGCAAGGTCAAAACCGTCAGGAGTGCTTTTATCATCCCCGAGCCCGCCATCGCCGGAATCAGCGGGGAGAAACTGCCGGAAATGACTTCAAAGATTGTAGATATGACCGATGTCTTCTTTCCGCTTGATTCACCAGCCGCAGGAGAGTCCGATCCAAAATCCCTGTTTTTCATGATCTCCGCATATACATAGGCAACGTGGCTCCCAATAACCACTTGAAACTGCCCCCCGCTTTCGACAACAGTAATGATGCCCTCATGCTTCTCTAGCGTTTCTCTTTCAGCTTTTCTTGAATCTTTCAGGTCAAATCTGAGCCGTGTCGCACAATGCACAAGCCCGTTAATATTTTCTTCTCCTCCAACGAGGCGTACGATGTCATCGCCCATTTTCTTATGGTCCATGTTCATTCTCCTTCTGGGCAGATTGTCTTAAAACAAAAAAAATACCTAAACGAAAGGCCTGTGTAATCAAAGAAAATGATCACTGCCATTCATTTAGGTATCGCCTGCTTCACCAGTAACAATCCTTATATTTAAGTTGTGAGCCTACTATAAATCACTCAGAAATCGTTTGCAAGCTTTTTTTCTAGGAACCAGCCATATCGTTTCTGGAAGTCACACGCTGTATATGAATCGTCAAGTACACCTTTTCATCAATCGACATAGCGCTTTCATGCTTGCTTTCCAGGTATTGATTAATCAAATGGGTACATTGAAAAGCCTTCGTGTATTTATCTTTGACCTGCTCATACAAGAAGTTGTCGCCTGAAGCTCGTTGCTCTTGTTCGTTACTCAGCATTCTTTGAGCAAAGTATTGTAAATGGGTAATAAACCGGGAATAGTTGAATGAAGTTTCATCCAATGCCAGCTGATAGTAATCGGTTACAATGTTGAAAATGTCATCAATGACCTCCGTAATCTCAACCGTTTGCTTCATTCCCTGACCGTCTTGCCTTGCATTGACAAAATGCATGGCAATAAAGCTTGCTTCATGCTCGTCCATGTGAATACCAAATTGAGCGTGGATAATATCCAGTGCATTCATACCAATCATAAATTCTTTTTTGTAAAATTTTTTAATTTGCCACAAAAGTGAATTTTTTAGTCCCACGGATTTCCTGTACCGAGAGATAGCAAATTGAATATGATCAATCAAAGAGATATAAATGTTATCACTAAAAATATCTCCCATTTCCTTTTTCGCGTTCCCTACAATTTCATCCGCTACCTTTAAATATTCTACAGATGTTTCTCCAATGAGATCAATTAATTTTTGCGGAATTTTATCGGACTTTAATACAAAAGTTTTTTCTATTTTTTCCTCATCGACCCTCTGACCATTTTTCTTTTTAAAGCCCAGACCATTCCCTATGACAACAAATTCATGACCAACCTGATTTTCGGCCCGAATAACATTGTTGTTAAATATTTGCCGGATGATCATATATCTACTCACCTCATTGATGTAATGACAAAGTTTGTAGTAACAAAAAAAACCAAATAACGACTAAATAATTAGTCATTATTTGGGTATCGCCTGCTAACCAGTAACAATCCCGAAGGTTACTTGCCCCTTCATTCAATTACTTTTACTATAACGCTTTCAAACCAGAATAACAATACAATCATGATTAAAAGTCGTTTGGTAAATATAGATTATGATATAAGTCAGATAAAGATACTGAGCAGCATTACGATGGCAAAAGCACTAAATCCGAGAATAGTTTCCATGACCGTCCACGTTTTCAGGGTTTGCGGTACGGACAGGTTCATGTATTCTTTGACAATCCAGAAGCCGGAGTCATTGACATGGGACAAAATGATCGAGCCTGCTCCTGTAGCCAGTACCAGCAGCTCCGGGCTTACACCCGGCATGGTGACCGCGATTGGAGCGACAATACCCGCCGCAGTCGTCATGGCTACCGTGGCAGAACCGACGGCTGCACGGATCAGACCCGCAATGACAAAGGCAAGCACAAGCGGTGATAAATGTGCATGCTGGGCAAAACCTGCAATCGCGTCACCCACGCCACTGGCGGTCAAAATCTTGTTGAAACCGCCGCCCGCGCCGATCAGCAAGATAATGGAAGCAACCGGACCGAGACAATCGTTCGTAAATTTCAATAACTGTTTACTGTCGAAATTGCGTGCATAACCAAAAGAGTAGAGCGAGAACAACAAGGCAAGCAGCAACGCAATGATCGGACTGCCGATAAAATCAATGACCTGTCTAAAGCCGTTGGCTTCTGGCAAAATTAGATCAACAATCGTCGCCATCAGCATCAAAATAACAGGCAGCATAATCGTGAAAAGTGTAATACCGAAGCCTGGCAGCTCTCTTTCTCTCGTTTCCGTAAATTGCTCCATCAATTCACTGGAGGTTTCCACCTTGATACGTTTGGAAATCCAGCTTCCGTAGATCGGACCCGCAATAGCTGCGGAAGGAAGCGCTACGATGAGCGCAAGGAAGATCGTTTTACCGATGTTGGCGTTAAAAATACCTACGGCCAGCATCGCCGCCGGATGTGGTGGAATCAGACTGTGCACGACTGCCAATCCAGCTACGAGGGAAATCCCGATTTTGATCAGCGACGTTCCCGTATGCTTGGCAATCACGAATACAAGCGGGAACAACAGCACGATACCCACCTGAATGAACACAGGGATACCGCAGATAACAGCGACAACCATCATGGCCCAATGGACGTTTTTCTCACCGAACACCCGAACCATCGTTTTGGCAATCTGCTCCGAGCCGCCAGATTCCGCCATCAACTTACCGAGCATCGTACCCAGACCGAGCACAATCGCGATAAAGCCAAGTACACTGGCCACGCCCTCCTGATAGGCTGTTACGATGCTTTTCAGCGGCATACCTGCGATAAGACCCATAAATACAGCGCCGACAATGAGCGCGACAAAAGGGTTCATTTTGACTTTGGCGATCAGCACAATCAGTCCGATAATAGAAATAAGTGCATACAACAACAAACTTGCGTCATGACTGAGTCCGAATACGGAATACATCACATAACCCCCTTAGTTAAGTAAGCGCTCTCTATGTTTGTTAAAATACAGGGGTTTCCCCTGCTAGTTTTCGATTTTCTCTACGGTTTCCAGCAATGTCCGCTCTCCGCCCACATTCCCGGGGAACACGATATACGGAATACCGCTGAATTTGGCTTCGTCTCCGGTCAACCACACCGGGATACCTGCCGTTACCTGACCAAGTACACGCGCTTTGCGGATGGCAAGGCCCTTGGTCGCCACATCACTGGAAGTGATTCCACCCTTGGCAATGATAAACTTGGGTACCGTCTCAAGCGATTGTACGATTTCGACCAGTGCACCGGATACCGTTTGGCTAATTTTGAAATTGTCAGCTTTGTTATTCACCGTGATCAGCTTGCGGCTACTGTATACAACCACATTGCTGCCCGCAGCCAGTTGTTTGTTGGCTTTTTCTATGACGCGGCTTAATTCCTGTTTGTAGCCAGCAGGATCGAGCACCCGCTCCACATCAATTTCCAGACTCACGATGCCCGGATACGTCAGTAGCTGCTCCAGTTGGCGTGTTGTTTTTTGAACATAGGAACCAACGACGACAATACCACCATGGCCTTCCTGTCCACCTGCAATCAGACGTTCTTTAGGCAAGTAATCCTGGTCAGATATCCCGGCATATGATTTGACAAAGGAAGCGGCTGTACGGAAAATGAACGATTTTCCCTGCTCCTCTGCTTTCAGCAGTCCCAGTGACAACACATCCATATCCGCATACGAAAGCACATTAACGATGATCGGCACATTATGTTGGGCTTGCAGCAAGATGTCTTGAACGGCGTTCGGTCCCTTGCGAATCTGTTCCAGTGAAATGATGAGACATTCCGAGGCTTGAATACGGCCTTCTGTCTTTTCTTCCACCCATGCTGTCAAATCGCCGTTCTTATAGCCGAATACCTTATCCTTGGCAAACTCCGACTCATGTACAGGAATCAGCGTGTCATTCTCCACCATATAGTGGGTGTTGGCGCCCGTCACGCGTCCAGCTTCGAAAAAGGCCGGAATGATCAGATGACCATCGTAGCTCCGTCCGCTCTGACGTGAAATCTCTTCTGCCAGTACGTCTGTTTCCAGCGGATAATACCCACGCAGCATGGAGTCACTGCGACTGATAAAGGTAAATGATTTTCTCTTCTCGGTTGCAACAGCCTGCACATTGCGTGCGATTTCGCGGTTAATCCGTTCTGCGGTCTGCGCATCAAGCCCACGAGTATTGGTCAGGATATAAAAGAGTGTTTCCGGGGAATCAAATGCTTCACGAAGCAATTCTTCATCCCACTGCGTCAAAACGTCGATATCATGAACTGTTTGTACACCTGTTGGGTCATCGTCCAAAACGATAATTTTCCGACCTCTGGTGTCATTTATCCGTTGAATCTCCTGACGAATCCCTTTGTTTTCCCATTCGGAAGGCAGTTTTGCCTGAAAAGCTGACAACGAAGAATATCCTGCTTTTACATTCATGTAATCTCCACCTTATTCAAATTCTGGATTAGCACGCTCTACCTACTCTGCTTTTACCTGTACACCCGCAAGCTTTTCAAAATACTGCACAATCCCGCCGTGATCGTCTGCGGCTTTTCCGTCCACTTTCAGTGCGTGGAATATCTCCAGCAGTTGGCTGCTAAGCGGCAATGGCACCCCGATATCATGAGCCGTTTCCATAACATTCGTCATGTCCTTGAGATTAATATCAATACGTCCGCCAGCCACAAAATTACGTTCCAAAATCAGAGGAACTTTAGCGTCCAGTACCGCACTGCCTGCCAATCCGCCACGGATAGCCTGGTACATTTTTTCAATATTAATGCCCGCCTTGGCTGCAAATACGAGCGCTTCGGACATGGCCGCGATATTCAGATTAACAATAATCTGGTTAGCAAGCTTTGCCGTTGCACCGCAGCCGTTATCACCAACCAGGGTGACATCCTGACCCAACACATGCAGAACATCCAAGATATGTTCAAACACGGACTCTTTTCCACCAACCATAATCGCCAATGTCCCATCAATTGCTTTCGGTTCGCCACCGCTGACAGGTGCATCCAGCATATGCAGACCAGCGTCAGCAGCTTTCACCGACAGCTCTTTGGAGACAACGGGGGAAATGGAACTCATATCCACAATAACGCTTCCAACACTAGCCCCTTTTAAAATCCCGTTCTCGCCCAAAACCACTTCCTTCACATGGTTGGAATTCGGCAGCATTGTGAAAATGATCTCGCTGCGCTCCGCAACTTCCTTGGGAGAGGCGGCTGCATGTGCCCCTGATGCAACCAGAGCAGCGACTGCCTCCTGATTAATATCGAATACAGTGAGTTCATAATCCGCTTTCAAAAGATTCAACGACATCGGACGACCCATAATACCTAATCCAATAAATCCAATTTTCTTTGTCATGTTAAAGTCCTCCGTAGCTTTTCAAATCGATTTCCTATTCAGGATTTTTATAAAAATCCATTTGTAAACGCTTTTTATCACATGTAAGCGCTATTAATTTGTCTTTACATTTGAAATTGTACACAATAAATTCATTTTTGTATACAAAAATTTAAAATTTGTATCAATTTTTATCGAACACATAGGATAAACGTTGTTTAACCTCCGTCTTTTCGCTAAAGTAGACGTAGAGGTGAATGACCATGCAGTACAGCAGCAATAACTCCCGAACGGCGCACCAGCAATCCTATGAAACGTTGCGTGATATGATCCTGAACGGAACAATTCCTCAGGGAACCAAGTTGGTCGAGGAAAAACTTGCCACGCAGCTCGGTGTGAGCCGGACACCTATCCGGGAATCCATCCGCAAACTGGAGCAGGAAGGGCTTATCGTTAACAAGCGTGTAGTCAAGCTATCTGAAACGGACCTGCGTAACACCTTTGAGCTGCGGATGCTGCTCGAAGGACATGCGGCGCGAAGTGCAGCGGCCTACCTGTCCGAGACAGAACTGCTGGCTTTGGAGCAATGTGTGGAAATTGGGCGCTCCGGCTCGCTGGATGAGGTGATGCAGGCGAATAAAGAGTTTCACGAAATCATTATGAGCGCCAGCAATAATTCGATGATGATTGATTTATTTGACCGGATGCAATCCGTCATTTATTTATTCCGTCATACGGTCGTCTACTATCATCGCCCCTTTCTGATTGACGAGCATCAGCACATTTGCAAAGCAATTCGGGCGCATGATGGTGACACGGCAGAACGGCTGATGAAGGAGCATCTTCAAGCGGATTTGGATTTTTGTCTGCATCTGATCAGATAGGCTTTTCCATTCTCCATTTCTATGCCATGCCAAAAAGACCGCTAAACACTTGAGTCCTTGTGCTTAGCGGTCTTTTTGGGTATGAAATTCTTGGATGGTCGAATGCCTAACCCTCTTTTCCTCCCCGAAATACGTCTTTGGCGATTTGAATAGCTGAGGCGGCTCGGGGCCATCCTACATAAAAGGCAAGCTGTGTGATTACCTCGACCAGTTCTTCTTCCGATAATCCGTTATCCTTGGCCAAATTCAGATGATAGGGAAGCTGACCCCCATGCTCACCCGCTACCAATGCGGAAACGGTTATGAGACTCCGTTCTCTGAGAGATAGCTCGCTTCTTCTCCATACATCGCCAAAAAGAACATTTTCCGTATAGTTCACAAAAGCGGGCGCAAAATCCCCAACCTTTTCCCGTACACTCGATGTGATTAATTTATGCTTCATTTATTCAACACTTCCCTTCGTTCCTGATATGCAGTTATGCAGATCGTATGCAGATGTGCAGTTTCCAGCTATAAAATCATCTGGGCAAGTCCGTTGCCAAAGGACCAATCCTCTAATTCCGTTTCCACCAGTGTTACAAATATATCCTCCGGCCTGATCTTGCATTCGGTGGATAAGAGTTCGGCTAACCTTTGGTAGAAACTCTTTTTTTGCTCCGTAGTTCTACCCGATCCGAGCGTAATTTGGATATAGAGCAGCTTGTCTGTTCTGGGTATATCCAAATAATCCGGACTATAATAAAACTCGCTTTGCTTATGAGCATGAAAAACCTGAAAATAATCCTTTGCCGGTACCTGAAAATGCTCAATCAAGGCATTCAAAATACAGTGGCTAATGCAGGGCAGTTCTTGCTCTGTGTATTGCTGCTCCATGTAACCTACGCGTACAAATGGCATGTTCATCTCTCCTGTCCGTTGGGATAAATTAATTGTACTCTATCTATTTTCATCTATATAATTGAAAATAATCATAAATATATTCATTTTTATCGATGGAGATGAGTGTTCATGGATCTGAAAGAGCTAACCACGTTTCGTACCATTATCGAAGAAGGAACCTTTTCAAAGGCAGCCGCCAAATTAAACTACGCACAGTCTACAGTAACCAGCCAAGTTCAGAGACTGGAGAAGGAGCTGGGATTTCAGCTTTTTAAAAGAGGATGGGATGCGGAATTAACCGCTGCGGGCAAATATTATGCGGAAGAGGTAGATGGACTTATTCAGCATTGGAATTATGTATTGGATCAGGCCAAGTCCTTGAAAAAAGAGGAGATCGGCACGCTGCATATCGGGGTAATTGAAACGGCAGCGGCTACCGTGCTACCCGAGGTTCTGCGTCAATTTCGGGAGCATAAGCCGAATATGACGTGCCATTTTACAGTAGGAAACACAGATGCGCTCTCGAATGCTCTGATGGAGAACACACTTGATTTTGCAATTTGCGGGGAACCATACTCGATTCCTTCCCTGCACTTTGAACCTGTGTATCACGAACAGATTGCTTTTATCGTATCCTGTGATCATCCCTTTGCGGCCAAAAGCGAGCTTCATCTAGAAGACCTGTATGAATACCCGCTGATCGTTGGAGGGAAGAACTGCCTGTACCATATTCGGCTGGAAAAAGAGCTTTCGCGCTTTCCGTCGATGCCATTTTTTTATATTGTCAGTCAAATCTCATCCATACCGTCATTTGTTAAAGCAATTCCTTCGGTCGGAGTAATTCTATCGTCGTTACCTGTGTCGGATGAACTCATCACGATTCCACTACAGTTAACAGACCCGGCTATTCCCGTTGGACTATTACACAGCAGCCAGCACCATCAATACATGTCTTCGGCGCGAAAGCTGCTGATGCAACTGATTAAGGAGCTTTATATGCGATAGCTCCAATGCAAAAACTACTAATAAGCTATATGCGCAAGCCAACTTAGCATAAAGAAAAAGCCGCCAAACACTCAGAAATCTGGTGTTTAGCGGCTTACTATTATGAAAACCAGAGGGAGTGGTCCCTCTTCTTATTTTTTTATTTTTGTGATGCCAGTTATTTCGCTTCGAGCGGTTTTTTCCACAGTCCCAGAATGAGCGCGGAAATCACGGAGCCAATCGCAACTGCAAGCAAGAACAGCAAAGCATGATTGGCAAGAGCTGCTACAAAAATTCCGCCATGTGGAGCTGGAAGATTGATTTTCCAGAACTGCGTCAAACCACCAGCAATCGCTGAACCTACAATACAAGAGGTTAGGACGCGCAGAGGGTCAGCAGCTGCGAATGGGATTGCTCCTTCCGTAATGAAAGATAAGCCGAGTACATAGTTCGTCAAACCAGACTTGCGCTCTTGCTCAGTAAATTTATTTTTGAAGAACGTCGAAGCTAATGCGATCGCCAGCGGAGGTACCATACCGCCCGCCATAACAGCAGCCATCATAGCCCCGTTCGTGTTACCACTGGAAGTAAAGACACCGATTGAAAATGCATAAGCCGCTTTGTTGAAAGGTCCACCCATGTCAATCGACATCATTCCACCCAGGATCAGACCCAGAATAACCGCATTACCCGTTCCTAAATTGTTCAGAACATTGACAAGCCACGTATTAATACCACCGAAAATCGGATCGAACAGGTAGAACATAATCGCGCCTGTAATTAGGAGTCCAAATACCGGGTATAACAGGATTGGTTTTAAACCATCCAGCGCTTTCGGCAGACCTGCAAAAGCTTTACGCAGGAAGATAACTACATAACCAGCCAGGAAACCTGCTGCCAGACCGCCAAGGAAACCGGCATTAGAGTTTACAGCCATCAGACCACCAACCATACCTGGCATCAGTGCCGGACGATCCCCAATACTCATCGCGATAAAACCGGCCAGTACCGGGATCAGGAAGTGGAACGCACCCGTTCCGCCGCCAATGGTTTGTAGCAGCTTGAAGATCGGATTATCTGCTCCTGCTACCTGCTCGAACAGGAAGGAAATCGCTAACAAAATCCCCCCGCCTACAACAAATGGCAGCATATGAGAAATACCATTCATTAAATCCTTATAAATTTTACTACCGACGCTGCTCTTCTCCGCTTTCGACTCTTCAGCGCTGCCTTTACCTTCACTACGATAAATTGGCGCATCGCCGTTCAGCGCTTTGCGGATCAGTTCTTCGGATTTACGGATACCGTCACTTACCGGTCTTTGCAATACAGGCTTGCCGTCGAAGCGGGCCATTTCGACCTTCTTGTCGGCTGCGACGATTACACCTTTGGCACGACGAATTTCATCCGGGGTCAGTACGTTTTGCGCACCTTCCGAGCCGTTCGTTTCTACCCGGATATTTACACCCATCTCTTTCGCTTTCTTAATGAGAGCGTCTTCAGCCATAAACGTGTGCGCGATACCTGTAGGGCAAGCGGTAACCGCAACCACAAACTCGTCAGAATCCGGGTTGCCAACGATAACGTCTGGCGTTTGCTGTGCTTTGGCAGCTTCTTTCTTCGCCTCTTTTGCTTGCTTGGCTGTTTCTACTTCGGCCTGCTTGGTATCAAACAGCTCAGATACTTCATCCGGTGTCTGCGTACTCATAAGCTTTTCGATGAAATCGGTATCAATTAATAACCGGGAAAGTGCCGCCAGTGTGCGAAGATGCGTATTTGCTGCTCCCTCTGGAGCCGAAATCATGAAAAATACGTTCGCTGGCTCTCCATCCAACGATTCGAAATCTACACCTTTACTACTTTTTGCAAAAACGACAGTCGCTTCATTCACAGCTTTGGTCTTGGCATGCGGCATCGCAATGCCGCCGCCGATTCCGGTGCTGGATTCTGCTTCGCGTTTGTAAATCATTTCCTTGAACAATGCCCGGTCATTAATGCGTCCGCTGGCTTCGAGACTGGCGATGAGTTCCTCAATCGCCCCGTCTTTTGTCGTTGCCTGCAAGTCCATGATCATCGTTTCTTTAATCATCAGGTCTGTTATTCTCATTTTTCACACTCTCCTATGTTCGATCAGCGTGTCGACACACGCATAATAAGCTCATGATGTAGCTGGATTACCATTTTGAAATCGTGACTTGCGGCCGTAATTGTTCAATTTTCTCTCTTGTAGCCAGATCATCAGAGAACGCAGTTGCGCTTCCGGATGCCACACCCGCACGGAATGCTTCGATCGGGTCGCCATGAAGGGCCAGCGTACCCACAAATCCAGCAATCATAGAATCACCTGCGCCTACAGAATTTTTAACCGTTCCTGCCGGTACATTAGCGTGATACACTTCGTTTGCCGTAATGAGCAAAGCGCCTTCTCCTGCCATGGAAATCAGTACATTCTTAGCCCCTGCCTCCAGTAGCTTACGGCCGTAAGTGACAATCCCCTCCTTGGAGTTAATAGTAACGCCAAACAACTCAGCCAGCTCATGGTGATTCGGCTTGACGAGCAGCGGTTTATGAACCAGTGCCTTCATCAGCGCTTCACCTGTGGTGTCGATGACGAATTCAGCCCCGGTCTGCTGGCATACGCTAATCAACCGATCATAGAAGTCTCCTCCTAGTGACGGCGGGATGCTTCCAGACAAGACGACAATGTCATTTTTCTGGAGACTCGACAGCTTTTGCACCAGCGCATCTGCCTCTTGCTCATGTATAGCAGGTCCCAAGCCGTTGATTTCCGTCTCATCGCCATGCTTGAGCTTAATGTTGATCCGTGTATCATCTTCGATGATTACAAAATTAGTTTTAATGGATTCTTCCCGCAATGTATCGTTGATAAACCTGCCTGTGAATCCTCCGAGAAAACCAATAGCCGTGCTGTCTGCTCCCAACTGATTCAACACTCGCGATACATTAATTCCCTTGCCGCCCGGCAGTTTCAAATCACGTTTCATCCGGTTCAAATCACCTAGCTTCAAGTCGTCAACTTCCACGATATAATCAATGGAAGGGTTCAGCGTTACTGTATATATCATCGTTATCCCTCGATTATCTTAGTTTTCTGAGCAATGGATCGGCGTGATCGTTCAGGCACCGATTCTGTAATAAGGATAGCTTCCTTCAGTTCGAACAACTTGGCAAAGGTAACTTCACCAATCTTGCTGGAATCGGCCAACACATACGTTTTGCCTGATAGCTGATGGGCACGCCGTTTAATCAGCGCTTCTTCAGGATCAGGAGTGGTATACCCCATTTCCACGTCTACCCCGTTCGTTCCCAGAAAGCACTTGTCGAATCGAAAATTGTCCAAATTCTGCAGGGCAATACTCCCGATTACGGCTTTGGTATGAATTTTCATCATCCCTCCCAGTAGATAGCTTCTGATTCGCTTGCTTACCAGGGCTTCTACGTGGGATAGGCCATTTGTCACGACCGTCACGTCTTTAGCTTCAATGTAAGGAATCATCGCCATCGTTGTTGTTCCCGCATCCAGATAAATACATTCGCCATCCAAAATTTCTTTGGCGGCCATACGGGCGACTGCGTTTTTCTGTTGAACGTTTTTGAATGCTTTTTCTTCCATGCCAGGTTCCTGACTTTTCTGATTCAGCAAGGAAGCCCCGCCATGAATCCGCTTTAGCAACTGACGGGCTTCAAGATCAATTAAATCACGCCGAATCGTTGATTCAGAAGCGCCCAACAGATCGACCAATTCCTGCAACTTTACAACACCGCATTCTTGTAAGCGCTGTATTATTAACTTGTATCTTTCTTCCGTCAGCATCTTCATTCCCCCAACTGTTCATATCGTACCATAATCCTCACAAAAAACAATCATTTTTCTTCAAAAAGATTCAAAAAACTTCATTCCAACTTCATTTTTTTACAAAATGGTGAATTCCTGCTCCAATCATCATGATCGCGTTTACATTGAAAGGAAAAGCCATCCATTTTTATGTAAATTCATTCTTCTTACATAGGAATTCAGCAATAAACGTTCAAAAACGTTCTGATGCTTCCATCAGCATCATTTTACCACAACAAAAAAGCTAAACACTCGGGTTGGTCCCCTCTGTGCTTAGCAGATTTCGGCCATTTAACCATTTACGATTCCGATGACGAAGCCATCATAGCCTTTGCTCCCTACCGTCTGAATGGCTGTAGCTGTAATCCTCGATTCTTCAGCCAGCAAATCATAAAATTTTCTTACCCCCTGTATACGAGGGTCTGTGCTTAAGGCTTGAATGACTTCTCCTTCACGGATGACGTTATCGCCAATAATCACCGTGCCAGGATGCGAAAAACGGAGTGCCCAAGCTAGATACAATGGATTATTCGGTTTATCTGCATCAATAAAGATTAGATCAAAAGGGGCAACGCATTCTTCCTCCATCTGTGCTAACTGTTTTAATGCGTCTCCCTCACGAAGTTCGACCATTCCATCCAATTGGGCCAACGCTATGTTGGACCGGGCTGTTTCAGCATGAAGCGGATTGGCTTCCAGCGTAACAATTTTTCCGTCCTTCGGCAACGCCCTTCCCAGCCAGATTGTACTATATCCTCCCAAAGTACCGATCTCCAGCACGCGTTGTGCACCTTGCATTTGAGCAAAGATATTTAACAGTTTTCCCTGATTGGGTGATACATCATACGGAGGCAATCCCGCTTTTTGATTAGCAGCCAGTACCTGTTCCAGAATAGCATCATGCGGAATGAGACGATCCGAAATATACTGGTCTACTTGATCCCATGGGTTCGTTTGATTCGTTTGATTCATTTGCTCCACTCTCCTTTGTATTAACTTACACTTTGATTGTAAATGAATTATTATTATAAAAATAATATATGTTTTTGCGTTATTTATAATCTAAATATATGAATGATCGAAAAAGGAGAGTTCTACAATGAACCTGCATGCGTTACGTTTATTCCATGTGGTCGCCTCCACCGGAGGTGTGACACGAGCCTCTGAACTATTAAATATCAGCCAACCTGCTATTACCGCTCAAATTAAAAAATTCGAAAAAGAAATATCCCTCACACTGCTCATGCCGCTGGGAAGAGGAATTGCCTTGACCGATGCTGGTGAAAAGCTTGCTTTACTCGCCAAACGGCTCTTTGCCGTTGAACAGCAAATCGAACAATTTTCACAGGATTATCGTGATGGAACCCATGGGCATATCCGGCTGGCTGCTACTTATTTACCGGCTCATTTTCTAATTCCGACCTGGATTGCGAAGTTCAAGCAACAATATGAACACGTTGAAATGACGATTAACACAACCAATTCCAATGATGCATTGAAGCAGCTATTAAATATAGAAGTGGACTTTGCCGTCTATGGGGGACTGCCAGAGCAACACCCAGATACGATTGAGACAGAAGAATTGTTTCGTGATGAGCTATGGTTTGTCGTCGCACCGGATCACCGATACGCTAATCAGCAGGTCACTTTATTAGAGATGATGCATGAACCCTTTGTTATGCGTGAAAAGGGAAGCTCGACACGGGAGCGATTGTTTTCCTTATGTCGAACCTACAATGCTCCAGTTCCCCAGATCACCCTGAACTTCACGGGATTGCATGAGGCCATTACCGCAGTTATTGCCGGATACGGTGCGAACTTTGTGTCTTCGTTGGTCGTACGCGAATATGTAGAACGCGGCGAGCTGTGCCGGGTATACGTCGAAGACATCCAGCTTCAAAATTCAATCGCTATCTGTACCCGCAAAAATGAACCTCTATCTGCCGCTGCCCTGAACCTTATTCAGCTCATCCGCAACCATTCTTATTCATAAATCGGTTTATGCATCTGTAAAAAGCCCTTATCGTGCTGAACACAGCAAAGAGCCATAAGTACGGTGGTACCCGCAGCTATGGCTCTTTTGCTTTTTTTGCCTAATCTAAAAGCTCTCCTTCGAGGATCTTCTCCAGAAAGATTGCGGGCTGTGCCAAAAATTCGGCAAAGCTGCACACATCCGCATATTCCTGATGCTCCTCGTCGTAATAACCTAGACACTTTTGCTTCGGATTCCACACCAACAGAATATCCGAGTAGTTGTCTATTTTTAAAGAAACACGCAGCAGCTTTTGCCGCCCTACCTTCATTTCAATGGTATCTACCAATGAGAAAAATTCAACAAATCCAATATCATAATCATTTTCAGGTACATTCACACGAAGCTGGTCACCCGTCAGGAAGGTCTCAAGGTCCTTAGAGAGCTTGTAGCTTTTTAAGGCATG
The DNA here is from genome assembly GCF_059417685.1 of Paenibacillus sp. LT-B23. NCBI lineage: Bacteria > Bacillati > Bacillota > Bacilli > Caryophanales > Paenibacillaceae > Paenibacillus > Paenibacillus sp. LT-B23. The sequence continues at coordinate 34,829 of NZ_JBSQBM010000023.1, forward strand.
TCGTTTATTTTCCAGGCTATGAAATTCCGGAGGCTCCACAGACTTTAAATACTCTGCTATCTCCGTGTTTTTATTAGATATGGCAATCGTATATGCCCGTTCTCCGTCTTTTTCCGTCAGCGTCACATCAGCGCCTTGCTCGACCAGATACTTCACCATAGCAAAATTATTATCTCGGGCCGCTACGGTTAAAGGCGTGGCTTGATAAGGATATATCATATTAGGAGCATTGAAATTAATATCTACACCATGCTCCAACAGAAAAGCTACCGTTTTTGAGTCATGCTCACTAACCGCATTGCGCAGCGTTGCTCCACCATGCTGCTTGATATCCAGGCCAAGCTCATGAATAAGCGGGATATTCTTTTTATTACCGTAGTAAGCTTGTTCATAAGCACCTGATTTCACATAATTTTTCCCGTCCAGCTTGGCACCATGGGCAACCACATAGCGCACGATCTCTTCTGTACCATAGCGAACAGCCGTCAGGAATGCCGGATTGTCTTTCACATTGAGTTGAACCCCCTGTTCCACCAGCAGCTTCAACACATCCAACTGCCCGGAAATAAGCGTAATATCCAATGGACTTAACGTGGTATATTTGCTGAGTACGATTCCCTGTTCGACATCCCACCCTTCGGTCAGCGCTTGACGTAAAGCAGATATATTGCCTTCAACGATATGCATTACAATCTCGGGAAGAACGTCAAAATTACCGATATCTTTTAATTTGATCATCATCAAGCCTTCTTTCTGTATGTATCTCGTAGTTATATCTCTATTTTATACCATCCTCTATTTAACATAAAATCGCCTGATTCTCCAAGCGTCATTACCTTCTACTTTATAAACAAGTGAGCATTAGGAGTCCAAAGCTCCTTGGAGAAGCTATAATTGTATTATGATTCTGTACACCACAAGCAACCTTAAGGAGAACACATGAATAGCATTCAATACCTGTCCCAATTCAATCTGCTTGATAGTCTATCATTAGAAGATTTAGTTGAAATCAAACCCCGGATACCTTTTCCGAGGGACTTTATTTTGTGAAAAAGGGAAGGGGCCGTCTGTACAAGCTGAATGCGGATGGTAAGCAATTTACTTTGGATATTGCGAAGGAAATGTATTTGGTGATATGGACATCATTTCATTAGGGACACGGGATATGTATATAGAAACGATAGAAGAATGCGATATCTGTCTGATGGACAAAGACCGATTTGAGCATTTTTTAATACAACATCCCCGATTCATGATGAACATGATCAAGGTGTTGAGCGACCGAATCTCGGGTATGAGCCGTTTGGCCCAGCATCTGGCTTTGGGAAATTTACAGGATAAAATTTTGTATGTTCTTTTAAAGCTATCCGATCAGTTTGCCCTCCAAAATCATGATGAGTATTACAAAATAAATTTTCCGCTATCCCACCGGGAAATCGCTAATCTGTTCGGAGCCACCCGAGAAGCTGTAACGACGGCTCTACAGGAGCTTGTCAAAGAAAAGGTCATTAAAACCAGGTTTAAAACAATTTACATCCATCGGGAAAAGCTGTCGGAGTTGTAAACTACATTACATCTATAATTCAGTGAAAAGAAGTATCGTATAGCTACTTGGAAAACCTACGATATGGAGTGGATGAAATGGACAATCAAAAGTTGCAAAGGGAACTGAATGCGGCCAAAGCTCACATGGAACAAATGCTCCCTCAAGACGTGCTAGATATATTTTTAGAGACTCTTCCCCATCCAATCCATATCCAGATGATAGACATAAACTATGAGATATATCTGGAATATTAGGAATGGAGGAGTTCCTATGTCTATTATTAGAATACGTCTGGAAGCAGACAGTATTGTAAGCGGAAATATTAACGTCACAACGAATATTAATTTCACTCCTGTTGTTAATCGTTATACAGCTACCGTAGTGCTGGGCAACATCGTGGGAGGAGTAACCACCATTCCGGCACAGAGCTTCACGAATGATAGCGGTGCTTCAGTTGCTGTCAACGGACTTACGGTTCCGACAAGCAGCGGCTACTACAATGTATTCGTAGGTGGCACTTTGCAGCGAGGCGGATTAACGACGCTTACCGCTGCTAGCTTAATTATAAATACAGGCTTGATTGTTGGTGCAACGGTAGTCCTGGAGGTGATTAATTTCAACACTAGCGCCTCCTCAACCTCTGTCAACAACGTCACAGTGACGACTACCATAAGTGACTGAGCTGACTCATCATAAAATAACCATTAAAAACCGCCAAACACAGGGTTTCTCCTGTATTTAGCGGTTTATTTTTCTATGAACCAAATAATTTATCGGAAATGTATACACACTCTGCACGAAACCTAAATCTTGAAGTTCTCCACCAAAACCTGTAGCTTCTCGGCCAGTGAGGAGAGGAGCGCTGCGGAGGATTCCACTTCTTGCATGGCGGCAAGCTGTTGCTCCGAAGAGGTGGACAGGGACTCCGCCCCTTCAGCCGTATGATTAGAGACCGTAACGATATTCTGAATGGCTTCAACGAGCCCTTCGCAGATCAGCGCCAACTCCCGGACTGTGGCTGATATTTGCTCGCTTTGGGCAGACATATCGGATACGGAGACTTCGATCTCAGAGAAGGAGCGTCCGGCCCATATGATCAGCTCCTTGCCCTGCAGCATTTCGTCCGTGGAACGCTTCATAGTTTCTCCCGCCTTGTCGATTTGGGAGATAATCAGACTGACCAGCTCGCTGATTTGTCTGGCGGATATGGCCGAACGTTCGGCCAGCTTGCGGACGGAGCCGGCGACAATGGCAAAACCCCGGCCTTCTTCTCCGGCGCGCGCAGCTTCTATCGCCGCATTCAGCGACAGCAAGTTGGTCTCCTCGGCAATGCTGGCGATGGTGCCGACGATGTTCTCAATCTCCTTGGAATGACTGCTAAGCGTATCAATAATGCTTGAGAGATCACCGATGCTTTCGCTCACAACTCCCATTTGGGAGGTGGTGGAATGCATCGTTTCCTGCCCAAGACGCGCTTTCTGAACATTATCGGCGGCCTTATTCATCGCGATGTCCGCATTGCCAGCAATATTGCTGATGAAGCGTGACATATCCTGAACGGCTTTATAGCTTCCTTCCAGGTTCTGCAGTTGGGTATGCGCCCCATCGGCCAGCTCAATCGTAACATTCACACTGTGCTCTCCAGCACGGTTCGTTGCCTGGGCGCTGGCAGACAGCTCCTGAGAGGAAGAAGCGACCAGCATGGAGGTGTGATTGACCTGAGTAATCAGGTTGCGCAGGTTCATTGTCATATCGTTGAAATCGCGGGCCAGATTCCCGATTTCATCCTTGCTTTTGAAGAGAAGCGGTTCATGGGTAAGGTCGCCCTTTGTAATAGTGTTCACAGAGGTTGACAGCTTGGTAAGCGGACTTACCATACGGCGAATCAACAGGTAAGCGACAAGGATAGCTACAATGAAGATGGAGCCGCCAATAATGAAGGGCTGAACAATAATATCCAACGTCCGTTCCTGAATTAACGAGCCGTCAAAATTGATAGCCATCAGTGCAACAATGGGCTTGGTGGGATCATGGTCCTGATAAATGGGGCCATATCCGGTTTTGAGCGAGGTTCCTTCATATGTATAAACCTTGGAGTATGCGGAATGCTTCATAGTAGTTATCATTTCCTTGTCTTCGTCCGTGAAGTAGAAGGAATCGCCAGCTTGATAGCCTCTTTGCTTGAAGTTGGCATCGGCGGCGAGAATTTTTCCATCCAGAGAGAGAATGAAAGCTTCTTTAAAAATAGGCTTATGTGCCACGATCCAGCCTATCCGGTCTTCAACGGCAGGAAGTTTGCTCTTATCTCCACTGACCAGAGCTGATATATCCTTAGGATCTATAAGGCCGGTCGTAATATTGGCGCAGCCCACCAGCTCGATCCCTGCAGCTTCATCCACTTGATGGTAAGCGGTACGATATCCGAAGTATCCAATGGAGGATCCTACGAGAAACAACATGACGAGCATCATCCAAGTTAATTTTGTTGCCAGCTTCATTATTTGAACCACCGATCCTGACTCTAATAAATTTTAGTGACAATCAGTTGTCACTGCTACGATTATAGCCTATCAACACTTGCTAGAATATGGCGTTCAGGTGTCGGAATATGTCGTTTTATGTGAGGAAACTCACTGTTTTTTATTGCTTCATCCATACAACAAGCCCAAAAGCATTGAATTGTGGTGAATCATAAATACTATACAGTGACAATTACTATAAGCGACTGAGCTGACTCATCATAAAATAACCATAAAAAAACCGCCAAACACAGGGTTTCCCCTCGTATTTAGCGGTTTATTACTCTGTGAACCAAATGATTTAAATGTATACACGTTCTGCACGAATCAGGAGATGGGCCGATTTTTTAAAGTTATATAAAACTTTATTTTTTGTGGGCTAATAGGATATTCACAATCGTGTCGAGTTGAAGCTCCAGCGAATAAGGATCTTCCATCACAAACTCATCGCCCTTTTCGCTGAATGAGCCATACATATAAACCTGTCCTTTTTTTACAGCGGGAAGCCCTTTCCATAGCTCACTATTTAGAACTTGATTGGCCCCCTCATCTTCCGAACCGTACACAAAGATATGATCCCCTGTATACTCAGGCAAAACCTCAAGCGAAATATTTTCAAATCCTTCTTTCATGTTCAATGCTTTCTTCGTAGGTGGTAGCTTTAACATCTGATAAATGGTTGGACTTCCGTAATTTCCGCCTTCTGCCGCTAAAACATATACTGATTTGTTCGCGACCTGCACGATCGAAACCGTCTCTCCGTCCTTAACGATACCGTCAATTTTCTTTCTGGCCTCTGCGACTTTATTCTCATATTCAGTGATCCACTGCTCGGCTTCTTTCTCCTTGCCAAAGATTTCACTGATTCTGCGGAATTTATCCAGCGGCCCCGCTGTAGATTCGCCCTCCCAATATGGCAGGAAAACGGTAGTTCCAACCTTTTGGTAGCTATCGATGTTTTTTTCTATCGAACCTATAATTAAATCCGGTTGCAAAACCGTCAGTTTCTCCAGATTCATAGGAAATTCGCCGAGATCCTTGATTCCGACCAACTTCTCTTTGGGATATCCTGATTTATCAATCCAAGCCTCATTCAGCATAAAGCTTCTGACCCCTACCGGAATAATCCCCAGTTTCAAAAGATGACCCATATACTGATCAGATGCAACTCGTTTCGGGTTTGCAGGTACTTCTACATCTCCTTTTAGTGTCGATACTGTTCTTGTCTTTGCTTGCACTGTCGCTTGTCCATCGCCATTGGATGATGTCGTTGTAGGATTAGCCTCTGATTGCGAGCTTCCATTTGTATTGGCAGGAGCTGAACAAGCTCCCAGCATCAATGATAAACACAGCATAATCATCATGGCGGTTATTTTGACTCTTCCGTGCATGAATAAATCTCCTTCCGCGTTATACCGATATTGATAATCAATATCAGTATAACGTGTGGAAGAAGTCTGCTGAAGGGCATATGTTAGCAACGTTTGGGGCATATCCTGATCTTGCTTCCTGACATGATGCTGCCGTTCTTTTTTGAATCGTACAGGAGAAAGTCCCTTATATTTCTTAAAGCTGCGGCTTAATGAATGAGCATCCGGATACCCCACACTCTCCGCAATTTCCTGTAAAGTGGCGTCCGTCTGCATTAAAAGCTGAACTGCTCGATCTATCCGTACCTGACCCAAATAATGAATCGGACTGGTATGCATTTTATTCTTGAACAGCCTTGATAGATGCCCGGTGCTACACTCCAGTTCCTCTGCAATGGACTCAAGTGTCATAGATCGGCTAGAATGCTCACGAATATAAGCTACAGCCTGCGCTACCAGGTCGGGCTTAAGGGGTTCAATGCCCTGCCGATACAACTGCTGCAACAACTCATATACTAATTGTTGAAATAAGGCTTTGACATGCAGTTTTCCAAGTCCGGAAGCTTCACGCCATTCTTGCTCCAACAGCTTCACTTTATCATACAGGGGCAGCGGGTAATGAGGTGCGAAAGCATACTGATTCTGAAAAGGATTCTCCTTTTCCAGCAATTGTGCAATCTCCTTGCGACTGGTCAGGGCCAACGTCGCCTTGTACAGAATGATGTAATATTCAAGCACATCTTCCGTAATGACGCTCAGGCACATCCCTTTTCCCCCATGCAGCACATGAAAACGCTCCACCCTATGAATGCTGTCGTCCAGCCGCACTCGCGCACTTCCGCGCAGAGTAAACAAGAACGCACTAGCCGGAAGTCTATAGCTCCGCAACTCCTCCCCTTTCCCGATTTTCTTATGACGAACATCCATCACTTGTATAAAAACATGATTCCAGAGCAAGATGTGATTATTTAATTTCATTGCTTTTGTCCAGCCCCCGATCCAAACCATCCACGTACCTGATCGCATTCACATTCAACTATAATACATTATAGTTGATAACTATTCTCACAGGCAATGAAGTGATTTCGTACGGAGCCTCTACTTTGCACTGTCCATTTTTCTGACCGCGTTCTCCGCAGCCTCCATAATTACTTCTCCCAATGTAGGATGGGGATGAATGGTTAGAGCCAAGTCTTCTACGGTTGCGCCCATCTCGATAGCTAGAGCAAGCTCCGAAATGAGTGTTGACGCTTCGACACCCACGATTTGCGCCCCCAGTACGATTCCCGAGTCCTGCTTTGCTACGATTTTGATATATCCGTCTGCTGCCCTTAGTGCCAGTGCTCTGCCGTTAATCGCAAAAGAGGCTCTGCCAATGACAATCGGTAAGGCTTGTTCCTTGGCTTCGGTTTCACTTAGGCCAACACTAGCCAGCTCCGGTTCAGAAAAGACAACCAGCGGTATGGCTTTATAATCCACTTTGGCAGCTTGACCTGCTATCGCTTCTGCCGCAATCTTCGCTTCATAGGAAGCTTTATGGGCAAGCGCTGGACCCGCCGTAATATCTCCAATGGCAAAAATATGCGGAATAGCTGTTCTACACTGCTCGTCTGTCTCGATCAGCCCCCTGCTCGTCACTGGCAAGCCAATGTGCTCCAGTCCTAACCTGCCATCCGTATTCGGTTTTCTGCCTACAGTTACTAATACAAACTCTGCGGTAACATGATGCTGCTCCTGATCCTTTGAATAATGCAGCGTAATGGTATCCGTATTCTGCACGACTTTTTCGGCTGTCGCCCCGGTTACGATGTTTACACCATCTGTTTTCAACTGCTTGACAACAGGGGCCACAAGATCCGCCTCAAACCCCGGCAATATCCGTTCCCCTCCCTCCAGAATCGTTACCTTTGTTCCAAATTTGGCATACATCTGTCCAAGCTCGACGCCAATATATCCACCGCCTATCACGACCAGACTGGTTGGAGCCTCTGGAAGCGAAAGAGCCTCTGTAGAAGACAAAATACGTCCGCCGAACGGAAATGCTTTCAGCTCGATTGGGCGGGAACCGGTTGCCAATATGGCATGCTTAAAGGAAATCGTTTGTTCCTCTCCATTTTGCTTGATGATGGCTGTATGCTCGTCAACCAAGCTTGCCTCCCCTTCCAGAATACTCACACCTGCCGTTTTCATTAAATAGCCGACTCCGCCTGCCTGCTTATTCACAACCGCCTGCTTTAAGGCTTGAGCATTCACGAATGACGCTGCTGCATCGGCCTGATTTAACTGCCTGAGTACCTCATAGCGATGTGCTTCGGCAATCAAAGCTTTGGATGGAATGCAGCCTACATGCGTGCAGACTCCACCTAGCTGACTGCGTTCGACAATCGCTGTCTTCATTCCAAGCTGAGAAGAACGCTCTGCCGCCACATAACCTCCCGGACCTGATCCAATGACCAGTGTATCTACAGATTCAAGCTTGCTCATAACCAAATACCCCCTGTTAAAATAGCCTGATTAAATATGATGACCATAATATATTATAGTCATCATATTTTAAATACGTCAATAGTCGTGATCAGCCATGCTGAAGTTGTCGTTGAAAGAAGACCAATTGACACGTTTTATTATGATGATTATAATATTTTGAAGTTAGCATTATGAAGCCGTGGAGTGATTACAATGCCTTATCCAAAAGGCCATAAGATGAAAGTGCGGAGTAAGATCGTTGAAAGTGCTGCCCAGGCTTTTCGCGCCAACGGTATCCACGATGTAAGTGTGCCTTTTATTATGAAAGGCGCCGGATTAACTCACGGCGGGTTTTATTCACACTTTGACAACAAAGAACAGCTGGTCGCCGAAGCCTGTCGCTATGCCGCCAATGATACCCTCGCTCTTCTTCAGAAGGCCGTTGACCAAGAAAAGCAAGATCCCAAAATTAATGCTGTCATAGACTATTATTTAAGCACCCATCACCGCGATCGAACAGAAATGGGCTGTATTATTCCTGCCCTTTCTGTAGAAATAGCCCACTCTTCCGAAGAAATCCGGCAGATATTCACGCAGGAGCTGGAGCGAATGATTACGTTTATCTCCAATTTGGCGGGAATGAATCTGTCCAAAGCTAGGGCATTGTTCAGCAGTATGGTCGGTTCTCTTGTGCTTGCACGTTCTGTTAATGATCCTGAACTGAGTGACAGCCTTCTCTCGGCAGGCAAACAATACGCCAAAGCGCTGGCTAACAGTTGAATGTGAACATGTTTCACGTACGCAAAAAAGCCGCTAAACACCAAGAAATCCTTGTTGTTTAGCGGCTTTTTCCTATGGGTCTAAACTCCAAAAACGGGGGTAGCGATCTGTCAGAGATTCGAAGTCTACACCTGCCAAATCTCAGTTATGTTCCAAATCGTTTACGGTAACCGCATTTGCGGCACAGCTCTTCCACCGCTTCTCTCTTGGAGAACCCGAAGTACAAGCGATTCGCACGTTCCCCTTCAACAATGTCGGAAAAAGATTGCTCATGCACGTTACCTAAATTAATAACGCCTTCACCATCAAGACAGCAAGGGACAACCGTTCCATCCACCAATACCGCCGCCTGGCTGCGAAGTGCATGACAAAAGCCTTTTCCGTCATCTTCCGGGGCACTCAGACTCGGCCATTCAAATTCATGATCCTGATTCAAATAAACGTTTGGTGCGATTTTGACCCCACTGCCCGGTATCACTTTTTCCTCAATCCGGTAGTCCAGTCCAAACTCTTGCTCCAGTTGCTCAAGTGTCTCCCGGTTGCGCTGACGCTGCACATTAGTCAAATTATCTTGAGTCAGGTTCCAGAGACGGAACGAAATAATTACATTATGCTTCACAGCTTCCCTTACAAACGTAAAAATATTGCCCAAATACCCTTCACGGTCTACCGAGCCTTCATGCCCATCAAAGCTGTGAAGCGAAAAATTCATCTGCCGTAGCGCGGGTTGACCCAACAGCTTATGTCCGGTTTTGGGTAGCAGAGTGCCGTTGGTGGTAATATTCACCTTCAAACCTTTTTCATGAGCGCTTTCCAGCAAAAGATCAATTTTCGGATGAAGCAGCGGCTCTCCTTTTACATGCAAATAAATGAAATCCGTATGCGGCTTGACCTGGTCAAGAACGTCGCGAAAAATTTCCGGATCAATAAATTTTTTAACACGCTGCGTCTGAGGGCAAAAGCTGCAAGCGAGATTACAGATACTTGTAATTTCAATATATACCTTTTTAAAAGTCTTCAACATGATTTCCCCATTCCAGCTACTATCCTGAGCATCTTGTTTATGCTCACTAATCTTATGATTATAACGGGTTATCACTGACAGGTAAATCATTTATGTTCGTTCATTTGCTCATCCTTTGCTGTCCTCAATTTGCTATTGACCTTAGGTCTGACCTAAGGTTTATAGTGAAGTTATTCAACTACACCATAAGGAGTCTTGTCATTGAAAGAACACATTACGATCAGCCAGCTTTCACAGCTTATGAATGTATCCGTACATCAACTGCGATATTTTGAAGAAAAGGGGATCCTGTATCCGTCATACACAGAAAAAAATCAATATCGAATGTACGGGCTTCATGAAATTTATCAGCTTTCCCATATTTTATTGCTACGTAAATTAAATGTCTCTGTGGGTCAGATTGAAGAATGCATGACTTCCTACGCTGCCGATGATTACAACCAGCTTTTAGAGGATTCGCTGCAGAGGGTACAGGATGAAATAACTAATTTGAAGTTGCTCGAACAGTTTATTCACAAAGTGCTAAAAGAACATCATAACCTCACTCATCAGGACAATAAGTATCAGATTAGGCTGCTAGGTCCCCGACATTTAAAGCTGTGGTTTGCATTTGAAAGAGATCAAGAACTCACTGCCAGGGATTTATTCGAACAACGACCCGCTCCACCTCAGTTATTTGAAAATGATCTGCATTATCTATCTGACTCTGGACAAGTGAAGCTATGTTATGAAACGACAGATATGACAGATACAGCTGACTATATTCTGGAAGAAGGCAGCTATCTTTATAAGCATTTTTCCGTCACTGAAGACGACGAGATTGAGTATGAAATCCAACAATTAGAGCGCTATGTCACTCAGCACCAATATAAGTGCCAAAGCAAGATTATTCTAGTAGAAAAATCCTACCTATCCATGTTCGACAACAACAAGCTGCAATATGAGATTCAAGTAAAAGTAAAATAAACTTCTTAGAGTCCGGGAGGCCGTTACATGAGTCCAGAATCAATTGACATTGTTGCTTATCAAAAGCAAGATTATGAAGCTGTATGTAAGCTCTTAGTGGAATCATTTAAAACTAAATTTCAAGCTCTTGTTACACTGGAGGATCAGGATATACAGCAGCTACTCATGAAGGTCTTGGTTCAAGACCCTAATCCTTCAACTATGAAGCAATTTGTAGTTAAAAAGAACCAAGAAGTTGTCGGTGTTCTCTCCCTCAAATGGAACGCACCTTCCTCTTCGCTCCCTAAAACAAAACCCATTTCTTGGGCTCCGCTCATAAAACAGTTTGGCTGCTTCAATGTGTTTAAATTTTTGACAGGTATGCATGTGCTGGAATATAAGCCTGCCGCAGATGAGTGCTATATTGATCATTTGGCGATTCACTCAAGTCATCGTAATCAGGGAATAGGACGACGTTTTCTAGCTTTCGCACAGCAATTTACGGTTGAATCCGGTTTTCATGTGTTGACGCTTCATGTAGCGCATAAGAACCAAGGGGCCATCCGTTTGTATCAGAAACTAGCGTTTGAAGTAGAACAATCCAAATGCAATGGGTTGCGGCATTTTTTGTTCAAGGAGCCTGTATGGCATCTGATGACTTGGAAAGAAACTAAACTGCATTCGAGGAGAGAACACCGTTGAAAAAAACATCCAAGCTTACCCTTGGTATTGCGTCAGGTCTAGCTGTTGCCTTAATATTGATTATTCTATATCAAAATTCCTACAAGATGACGGAAGAAAAAATACAAATTACGACTCCTAAAGGGGTATTAACGGGTACATTAGCTTTGCCTAAGGACTACTCGGGAAAGATTGGACTGGTTGTTTTTGTCCATGGGGATGGTCCTATCAATGACACATATGATGATGGATACAAACCACTGTGGGAAAGGTTCGCTTCCAAGGGTTACGCCTCCTTATCCCTAAATAAGCCCGGTATTAATGGCGCTCCTGGAAATTGGCAGGATCAAAGCATGGAGAACCGGGCACAGGAGATCCGATATGCAATAGACTGGGCGAGAACCTTACCGATGATTGATAAGCAAAAAATCGGCCTATGGGGAGCCAGTCAAGCAGGATGGGTCATTCCGAAGATCGTTAAAAAGGAGCACAATATTGCTTTCAGCATCCTTGTATCGCCCGCCGTGAACTGGATTACACAAGGGCAATTTAACACCAGAAAAGAGATGGAACAGGAAGGGGCTACTCCGCAAAAAATTACAAAGAGATTGGACTACAATCAACAGATTTTGCAATTACTACAAAAACAAGCTTCTTATGAAGAATACCTGAAAATAGCCAACCCAGACAATTTGATTTCCAAAGAAAGATGGAGCTTTATAGGAAAAAATTTCAGGTCTGATTCCACCGAAGAATTAGGCTACTTTAATTCTCCTGTACTCTTGGTTCTGGCTGGAAAAGATATTAACGTTGATGTAAAAGATACTGAACGAGTATATCGACAGAAGGTGCCTTCAGAGCTGCTGTCCGTCATCCATTTACCTGAAGCCGACCATTCCATGATGAATGAAAAAGTCGCACATTCAAAATCTCTAACTTTTTTAATAGCCGTATTTTCCCCCAGAAAATTGGTAAATGATGAGTACTTGAAAATCCTCGCCGATTATGTCAGCCAGCGTTAAAAGTATTTTAGTACCTCGCTGTAATGCTGGCAGTAACCAATTCGGGCTATTTAATTTACTGAATACAAAATACTGCAATCTCCTCATAGATACAACGTATCCTATCTTGGAAATCGCAGTCATGGTAGTACTTCGAAATCAAAACTTATAAACTAATAAAAAACGACATCTCTGCCGTTTTTTAAGGATTGATATTGCGGGACTCTAGCTCTCTAGCTCTGGCTACCTGAACTAACCTACCCGACTTCGCGTCGGAGCTACTTCCTAAGCAGTAAATAAGCAAAATAAGGCACACCGATTAACGACACCATGATGCCTGCGGGAATACCGTCGGGATCTGTGAGATTGCGACCGACTGTGTCCGCGATTAACAGCAACCATCCGCCGAGCAGAACAGCGACGGGAATGAACAACTGATTACGCGGCCCGACCAGTGCCTTGGCCATGTGCGGGGCCATCAACCCGATAAACGCGATACCGCCCGTGACGGATACCGCAGATGCAGCCGCTGCGACCGCGGTCAGAATGAGGACGAGGCGTTCCCGTTCAAGCTTCAGTCCGACGCCAATCGCCGACGGCTCGCTCAAAGCAAGAAGATTGAGACGTTGCGACTTGTACAAGGTAAAAGGTATAAGCAGGATCAGCCAGGGAAGCAGTGCCCAAATGAACGGCCAGTCCGTGCCCCATATATTGCCCGCAATCCATTTCGCGATAAAATCGACCTTTGAGCGTTCAGCCGAGGAGATGATTACAATCATAATCCCCGACAGCGCAAGGGAGAAACCAACCCCCACCAGTACAAGCCGGATGGGATCAAGTCCGCTCGTTCGGCTATACGAGAAAACATAGATCAAAGCTGCTGTTACCAATGCGCCAATAAAAGCGACAAGCGGCAGAACATAGATGAACGATCCGACATCGATCGGGAAGTACAGAAAGAAGCACGCAATCGCTACGCCTGCCCCAGAATTAATGCCGATGATGCCCGGGTCGGCCAAGTCGTTACGGGTGATACTTTGCAGTATAGAGCCGGATAACGCAAGCGCCATACCCGATAGCAACGTAATAAAAATCCTTGGCAGCCGGACGGAGAACAGAACAAATTCTTCTTTGAAGGTGCCTTGACCAAACAAAACAGGGATCAGCCTGTCAAACGATAAGGAAGAATACCCCCAAGCCATGCCAGCTATAGCGGTTAGAACGATTAGCCCTAAACTGACGAGCAGGATCAGGCGTTGTTTTCGAACAAGAGCGGATAGGATCATAAGAAAGCTTTACCTCCTCTACGCACGACGAGCAGAAAGAAGGGCAAGCCTAGCATCGCCACGATGGCTGCCACTGGCGTCTCGTAAGGTGCATTAATCGTGCGGCCAAGCGTATCTGCGAGCAGCATGAACGTAGCTCCCGCAAAAGTCGAAAAAGGCAGGATATACCGATAATCGGTGCCAACCATCTTGCGGACGATATGAGGAATCATTAGACCCACGAATGCCATGTTTCCGACAAGCGCAACCGATACGCCCGTAATCACAATGACAAGGACAAACAGGATGGATTTGATCCATACCAGATTTTGCCCCAATCCTGCCGCCACTTCGTCACTCAGGCTGAGAATACTCAGTTGGTTGGAAAGCATCAAAGCTACCATAATGCCGAGAAGGATGACTGGCGCAATGGCCTGTATTTGTCCCCACGTTGTTCCGATCAGACCCCCGGTGGTCCACATGGATACATCCTTTGAAATCTTAAATGCAATGCTGACGCCATCAGAGATGGCATACAGAAACGCGGATACAGCCGCTCCCGCCAGCACGACTCGGATCGGGGACAGGTTGCCTCGGCGCATTGAGCCAAGGACGATGACCAAAACTGCGCCCAGAGCAGCACCGAGAAAGCAGGCCACCATAATGCCAAAGTAGTTGATTCCCGGGAAGAATACGAAAGCCAACGCGAGCGCCATATTAGCGCCGGAAGTCAGGCCCAGCAAGCCCGGATCGGCCAATGGATTGCGGGTAACTCCCTGCATAATCGCGCCGGATACGGCAAAAGCGGCGCCGACCAGCATCGCAGCCAGCTCGCGGGGCAGCCGAATCTCGCGCAGGATGAGAATTTTGTCATCCTTGGTACCCGAGGTGAGAGCAAGCCATAGATCGTGGAGCGTTGTTTCCGCTGCACCAAATACCATTGAAATAATGAAACACAAAATGAGCGCCAGCACGCTGCCAAGAAGCTTATATGCAAAGGGAAAAGCATGTTGTTTAATCTTCATCGGACTCTCATCTCTTCTTTAATGAAATATGCGAAGAAACTGTTAAATAACCAGTTCCTTCGCATCGAATAAAAATGATTCACAACGAAAGACGAATCGTTGCCATGATTTCAATCGTAGACGACCCTAAGTGTTGCGGTCCCAAAATAGGGATCAACCCTTACTGACCAAGAAAGTGTTGAATGAAAAATTTCAATTGGTATTCCATGCTCAGTGGATCGTTAAAGTAGAACGCCTTCGCGTTAGCCTCGAAGACATGTTGATTCTTGACCGCGGGAATATTCTTGTACGTTTCAGTATTCTGGAACGAATTGTCCTCATCCGCGTTTTTACTAAAAATGACATAGTCACCCAAGTAATCTTTCATAACCTCAGACGATAAGGCAAAATAACCTTCTTTCTGGGTCGCCTCCTTGACTTTCTTCGGCATGGCGAGTCCGAACTCCTGATAGAGAATTTCGGTTCCACGGCCAAAGTTATCGCCATAGACATAGAGCTGCTTATTGAATGTCTCGATGACCGAAACCGTCGCGTTGGCACCGATCTTCGCCTTGATTTCTTTTCCGGCTTTTTGGGCACGGGCTGTAAAATCATCGATCCAGGCTTGTGCTTCTTTTTCTTTATTCAACAATTTGCCGATTTCACGTTGTTGGGTTAAGAAATCCACCTTGCCATATGTATAAGTGACAGTAGGAGCGATTTGCTTTAATTTATCGACGTTTTTAATATCTGAAAGCCCGATGATAAGATCCGGATTCAACTCGATGATCTTCTCCAGACTTTCGTCTGTCACCGCCTCGGCGCCTTTCAGCTTCTCTTCAAAATTCGGGTTGGTTTTGGACATTTCGTCCACGCCGACCAGAGGCACACCGAGCGCCATAACGTTACCCGTTAAGAATCTGGTAAGCACAACGACGCGCTGCGGATGGGTCGGAACCTCCACGGGGCCATTCTCGGATTGATAGACAAATGTGGTAGATTTCGATTTCGAGTCCGAAGTAGCCTCAGAGGACGAACTTTTACCATTCTCGGCATGGTTCGCCTGATTTCCGCCACAAGCACTCAATACAACCACAAGTAAAAGTACCAGCGGAATAAAAAGCTTTCTCATAAAATAACTCTCTCCCTTTCAAAACGCTATGTTCAATGAATCATCATATCGTAGATAAGATACTAATCTTGAACTTAGTACCCTTTTCATTGATTATGAAATTCATTCTCATTTGTATGAACTAATTATATGGAACGACTATGCGCCGAACCATGCCTTTTTGTTTGGAAAATGACTTGGACTATTGGTTACTTGTAAATAAAGCTACCGCTCGTTGAAGCTGTAAACGAATAGAAACCGGATTGTAAGGCAACCATTCATCAAGGTCAAGCAGATGTACATTATTCCGCTGTACAGCGGGAAGGCTGTTCCAATAAGACGAATTAAATACCATTTCACTATGTGCAGTAGAACCCTTTTCATCCGGAAACACAGCAACCAATAATTGCGACCCTGCATAATCTGCGAGTTCGGATAGCTCAATGGGAATGGAGTGAAATTGATCCCCTAGCTTCTTCATCTCCTGCCCGATCAATTCAGGAGGCCGTAGTCCAAGCGATTGATAGACAATATATCCGACATTTCTCGCTCCGTAAACGAGTAGCTCATCCGGCTTAATCACCAAAATCGTTATGATTTCATTAGCGACTGCGCATTGCTGCACCAGTGAACGGGCGGTCTGCTCCTCCTTTTCAAAAGCAGTTAACCACTGCTCTGCCCGATCGCTCCTCTGAATAGCATGTGCGATACGACGCAGATGCTCTTTCCAACCCATTTCCATCCATGAAATTTCTACGATAGGCGCTACAACTCTCAAATGGTCAGGATTCAGCCCATATTGGTGCAAATGCTGTTTGGCCGCAATGATCAACTCGATGTTGGTATCAAGCAATACCGAGTTTACCTGTTCAGCAGAGCAATTCGTACTTATAAACTTCATCGTTTGCGGAGGCTCCAGACCATTCATCTTCACATATTCGCTGCTTTCCGAAATGGTGACCGCAGGTTCCAATCCAAGCAGCAACAGATGGCTGGCGTAAGGTATAAGCAATACAGCCACACGCTGGAATGATCCGCGATTGTAGCTTGAAGGTGACGCTCCTGTATACTGCTTGAAACGACGACTCAAATAAAATTCATCCTTGTAACCTACTTTCAACGCAATTTCCCGAAGCGTGCCTGATCCGCTAATTAATAGCTCTTTGGCTCGGTGAACGCGCAGCCGCGACAAGTATTCGTTCGGAGAAAAACCGGTAAGCTGCTTAAACTGAATAGAATAGTGAGATCGGCTTACGCCTGCAATTGCGGCCAACTGCTCACGTGTTATTTTTTCGCTATAGTGGTTTTCCAAATAAGTAATACTGTGTTCTATGGACGGCTGCTCACTGGCAGCATACTGGGATTCCTGCTTTTTTAACAGTTGGAGAATGATTTGGTGAAATATAATTTGATTCTCCACATGACGGGCCTCACTAGCTGGTAAACGATGGATATACAATTCCTCCACATGGGCTACAATCGCAGGTTCATAAGAGAAAAACTGAATATTGGCATTGGAGGCCACCTCGCTTTTCCGCATCATGACACCTGCGGGCAGAGGACTCACCTGCTCTCGCGTACGGATTAAAAGTTTATACGCATGAAGTGGTTGCTGGAGATTCGTAATTAAAGCCGCATGGCTATGCGCCGGGAGAAGTATGACGCTCCCTTCCATAAGCTCGTACATTTGATCATTAATCCTGAGAATACCTTTGCCGCTGGCAATCGCAATCAGCACGGTTACACTCTCATGAATCTTATACATCGGAAAATTCGAGGTGCTGTACAGCGAATGGATGCTGTCAGCAGTATATAAAGGAAAATGGGACTCTGCCCACTCCGAGAAAACGTTATCCACAAGCAAAGCCTCCATTATAAAATATTGAGGAACGTCTTTCAGTCCTCTGCCTTGTATTAAGCAAAAAAGTCCAATTATATAGCATAAAAACGATATCTATACTATAAATGATCAAACCTTTTTCATGCTACGGCTATTCTCCAAATTCCACATCTTGATGCAGATCATGTACTATGAATCTTGCATTCCGCAAGAGTAAGCTATGCTCATGCTACCCCACCTTGGATTTTTACAAAACAGTCCTCAGTTTAGCCGCTGTTATCCATAAAATCAGGTCATATGATTAAGAAGACCTCTTTGTTGTAGTAATTCTTTCGTATAATTCCACAGTTTATTTTGCATAGCGATGTCTCCACCGGGATGTACAGGTACAATCGAATGTCCGGTTCCGACATTAAAATACCCTCCTGTAACCGCCTGATACTGCGGATCCACAATTAAACGAGTCATAATATCAGCTCCTCTGCGTGGATCACCAATATGAAAAAAATTCAAAAAACGCTCAAGTAATGATGCAAACCAGAGCTCACGTCCGAGACCTGTAACATTAAACCCTGGATTCAGAGCGTTAACACTGATCCCCGTTCCAGTCCATTGGCGTGCCAGTTCACCCGTAAACATAATGTTATACAGCTTGGTTTTCCCATATATTGCAGCCGAGCCTCTAGAAGTAAAAGGAGATATATTGGTCAAATCCTCAGGGAGCTTAAGCTCGCCATGATTGCGTGAAGCCTCAGAGGCAACATTTACAATTCTGGCGCTTCCTGCATTTTTCAAGGAATGCTGTAAGGTGTGCGTCAATAACCACGGTGCTAAATAGTTCACAGCTATCATTTCTGCAATTCCCTCGGAGGTTACCCGTTGTTCGAATGCATGCAGTCCTGCATTATTCAAAAGCACATCTATTTTGGGGTATGCAGTTGAAATCTCGTTTCCCATACGTCTGACATCTTTCATTAAGGATAGGTCCCCGAAAAAAAAGTCTACCTTTGTTGAGGGCATCATATCTTTTATCATTTTTTTAGTAGCTTCAGCGCGATTCCTACTCCTGGCTGTCATGACAAGATGAGCACCACGTTTAGCCAATTCAATCGCAACGATTTGCCCCAGACCACTTGTTGCGCCAGTTATTACAACAATCGGATTAGCCGTCATCGTGATTCTCCTTTGTGCTGAAGTCATTGTCAATGTAATTGGCCGTTCATTGCTTTACTCCGTTAGACCCGTCTCAAGTTTTGACATACAGCTAATGCAGCCATATACTTGATATCAATCAACTATATTATTTTGATTGATATATGTCAATTAATTGACTTGAATTATTTACTTTATCAATTAAGGTTAGGTGAAATAGGATGAATGATGATCGACACAAAAATACGCCAAGAGGACAACTGGAACTGGAGCTCGGCGAGCAAATCAATGCCCTCATAAGCGCCTCACATGCGCTAAATGTCAAAACTGCAGCATGTTTCGATCCTTCAATACAACCTGCGGGTTTCCATATTATCCGTCGGCTGTACTCTTATGGCCCAACAAGCGCCACTATGCTGGCGGAATCAACAGCTATGGATCGCAGTTCGGTTAGCCGTCTCGTCAAACAACTTGAGCTTTTGGGTTATGTGAAAAGGGAAACCTCCCCTGATGATCGTCGAGGAATACTTCTATCCCTTACTGAGCTTGGACAACAAAAGACGATTGATGCTCTAAAAGAGAAAGAATTTGTATTTTACGAACACATTTCAAGATGGGACGATGAACAACTTGAAAATTTTATTGGAATGCTCAAGGACTTTAACGGATTTGATCACAAGTAACAGGTCCATTGAACATGAATGTAAAGGAATGTGAGGTTTAACTTCAAGAAGGAAGCCTATCTTCTTATAAGGCAAATTGGAAGGTGCTTAAGATGAGTGAACCCACATTGAAGAAGACGATGGATACACTGGATTTTCTAAGCCAAGATGGGGATGCGCGGCGTCTGTACGAGGAACGGCAAAAATTTCTGCATGACGAGGCTTCTGCTCTTGAATAGGCTACGAAAAATCCCTCAAGTCAATTCAAATGTACTGTAAAGGTTAATTGACCGCCTTTCTAAAAAGCATGGGGTAAACTACAACAAACGCCGTGCCCTCATTCAAGAGAACATGGCGTTTGTTTTTATCAAAAATACTACTGCGACCAAACATGTGACCACAAGGGAAAGCAGAGCTGAATTCAAAACAAAAAAACGGCATTTCTGCCGTTTTTCTAAAGGATGGACTCTCAGGGACTCGAACCCTGGACCAATTGATTAAGAGTCAACTGCTCTACCAACTGAGCTAAGAGTCCATATTAAAATTTGGTGGAGCCTAGGGGGATCGAACCCCTGACCTCATCGCTGCCAGCGATGCGCTCTCCCAGCTGAGCTAAGGCCCCGTTTTATATATTTTCAATCATCTGTTTGAAGCGACTTCTATATCATATAAAATTTTCACCCATGTGTCAATACTTTTATAAAAAAATATAATCTTTCCACCATAAACCAAGATACAGTCAGCGATCAGTCGCTGGCTGTATCTTTGGATAACAGTGTTTTCAGTTCTTTCATAAACATGTTGATGTCTTTAAACTGCCGATAGACGGATGCAAAGCGCACGTAGGCCACTTCATCAACAGGATAGAGCTGTTCCATGACCAGCTCGCCGATCTGCTGGCTGTCCACCTCTGTAGCGGCTGTGTTGCGAATGGCGTTTTCCACCTGAGATACGATCATATCCAGTTGCTCGACAGATACAGGACGCTTCTCGCAAGCCCGAATGAGGCCACGCAGCATTTTATCACGGCTGAACTCTTCACGGCTGCCATCCTTTTTAATGACCATGAGCGGAGTCTCCTCCACCATTTCAAAGGTGGTAAAACGCCTAGCACATTGCTCGCATTCGCGGCGGCGACGGATGGACTTGTTGTCATTCGCAGGCCGCGAGTCCAGTACTTTTGTTCCATTGTAGGCACAGTACGGGCATTTCATAAATTCATCACTTCCTTTTTCCAATAAATTCCCTATACTTTTTCGTAATAATTTTGTCAAAACGGTTCATAATATGTTTACCAAGTCACGAGGAGGTGAACAACAATGGCACAAGGAAACAATGGCAACTCCAACAACCTGGTAGTCAACAGATCCTCCGGCGCTCTGGAGCAACTGAAATATGAAATCGCTCAAGAGCTGGGTATCAGCATTCCTCAAGATGGATACCAAGGTAACATGACTTCCTATGAGAACGGTTCGATCGGGGGCTATATCACAAAACGCCTCGTAACGATCGCCGAACAACAATTGGCAGGTCAATACCAATAATCGCAGTAACGCAGAAGCAACAAGAAAAAGTGTACGGATGGGCTGCTAAAAACAGCCTGTCCTGCGCTTTTTTCATTTTAATGCCATCAGGCTCATTGTGTCATGTACATATTTACACGCAACCTCGCCATCCGTTAAAACTGATTATAAATTTTCGTGTATTGTCTGTAGTAGTAAATAACCCGTTGTACATAATGTCGCGTCTCGCCAAAAGGGATTTGCTTGATGGATTCTTCTTTCCCATCCCATACGCCCTTGTCGAGCCACTCCTGCACTTTACCGGGGCCTGCGTTGTAAGCCGCAACAGTAGCTACCGGATTATCCTTAAATTTCACCGACAGGTTATGCACATACCAGGTTCCAAGTTCAATGTTGGTGCCCGGCTCGTGCTTGACGCTATCCAGCGGAACCTTTTGGATTTGAGCGCTATCCATAATCCAATTCGCAGTATCGGGCATGATTTGCATGAGTCCCAGTGCACCCTTGTGCGACTGCTTGCTGGTCTTAAAGTTCGTCTCAACACGGATAATGGACGCCACCAAAAACGGGTCCACTTCATACGTCTGCGAATATTGCCGAATCTCATCCTTATATTGAATCGGATAGAACCACGACATCCAGTTTGAATTAAAAAACAGAATCAAGACAAACCCGACAAACAAAGTCAGCAGGACTCTTTTTTTGCGCAAAATATTCATGCAAGTCCCTTTCGCTGCCAGAATTGATCAATTTGCTGTTTTGTTTCGGCCTGTGTTCCGCTATTGTCGATGACGATATCAGCCAGGCTTCTTTTGTGTTCAATATCCATTTGCGAAGACAACCGAAGTCCTGCTTGTTCCTCGGTCAATCCGTCTCTGAGCATCAGACGCTGGAGCTGCACATCCCGTGGTACGTATACCACCATAATTTCATCGTACAAGCTCTCTAATCTGGACTCATACAGTAGCGGGATATCTGCCAGAACGAGCTTGTCCGGATATTCTCGCTCATAAGATTCCATACGCGTGCGCATTTCCTCACGAATCGCGGGATGTGTAATATCATTAAGCGCCTGCCGCTGGACAGGGTCCCCAAATACAATCTCGCCCAGCTTTTTGCGGTGCAGAGTTCCGTCACTGTTCATTACAGCTTGTCCAAAATGCTGTATGACCGCCGCCAGCACCGGATGCCCCGGAAGCATCACTTCCCGGGCAATGGCATCTGCGTCGATCAGCAGCGCACCCTTGGCGACCAGTAGAGCCGACACGGTGCTTTTACCGGTAGCAATACCTCCGGTTAATCCGATATTCATGCTCTTTCACCTCATAACAGCTTCAATATGCCCATCATAATCAGTAATAATGCCGGTAACACACCCAGCGCCTTCATAAATCGAAATGCCGACAGACAGAAACCTGCTTTCATACCCGCAATCAAAAATGTTCCGCTGAATAACGCAATAGCCAGCGAGGTAGCGAGGGGCTGGAAGCCTAGCATAGCTGCTCCCAATCCTGCACCGAACGCATCAACCGATAAAGCGATACCTAACCAAACCGCCTCCATAGCGGAGATACTGCCCGAACGGTCCATATCCGCAGCAGATGGACTTCGGAGAATCCGAATAACAAGACCCCATTTGCGGAATTCCAACGAAAATACGGTCCGTTCCTCTTGTACTTCTTCAGATTTCTCCCCTGCCAGAACATTACTGTTCTCAGGATCGGGTTCATCAATCAGATCCTCCTTGCGATGCAAAGATTGATACAAAGAGTAGCAGCCAATTCCAATCAGGATAACAGCGCCAAAAACGGTCGTATATACAGGAGACAGAACCTGGGACAACAATGCGCCTAGCTGCATGGATATGCCGATGACCAAACCTGAACATACTGAAATGATGACAATGGATAGCAGTGGAATTTTCATTTTGCGCAGCCCATACGTAACACCGACTCCAAAACTGTCCAGACTTAGTGCAAATGCCAACAGCAGCAGGGCTCCCCAATGATTAGCCACTCCAATTCCCTCCCATTGCGAAGGCAGGGCCTTAAAGCAGCCGGAACCCTTCGCAGTATTGGTACTTGAAATCAATATATGAGAGGTATGGGCTTTGGGTGACTGTACCTGCTTAGCGCAGAGGCTGGCAGACCGGACAATGATGTGTACCACGTCCGGCTACAACGGATTTTTCGATCAATGTACCACAGTTAACACAAGGCTTAACGCTGCGTCCGTAGATCTGCAATTGATGCTGGAAGTCTCCCGATTCACCCTGTCCGTTGACGAATGATTTGATGGACGAGCCTCCGACCAAAATCGACGCGCTCAGTGTGGAGATAATAGCTTCGTGCAGCACACGAAACTGGTTGTCATCCAAACTTTTGGCTGGCTGTGCCGGATGTATACCCGCCTTAAACAACGACTCATCCACATAAATATTCCCGATGCCCACGACATATGACTGGTTTAACAGCGCTGCCTTGATCGAAGTCGAACGGGTCCCCACAGCTTCGCGAAGTGCCTCCGGTGTAAAGGACTCGTCCATCGGCTCCAAACCGAGCTTGTTCAGCGGCTTCTCCAGCAAATCCTGTCCTTCCGTAAATAAATGCATCGTGCCGAATTGGCGAACATCCTGATAGCGTAATTCCGTACCATCCGTAAAATGAAAGATAACGTGAGTATGCTTTTCCACAGGATCATTTTGCGAATACAGGCCATATCGCCCTTCCATTCTGAGATGGGAAACGAGTACCAGTCCATCCAGCAGAATCCGCAAAAACTTCCCGCGTCTCTCCACTCCTGTAATCCGATGATCAGCCAGTTCCATAGCAAAAGCATGTATATCATCAGGCCGCTGAATGATGCGCGGCAGATTCACAGTCACATGATCTATATGTTTATCGACGACAAGCTCGTTTAACGTTCGTTTAATCGTTTCTACTTCCGGTAATTCCGGCATGATGTCTTCACCTCATCCTATATTATAACGGAAGCAGCGTTAAAATGGGACTATCTGCTCATTGAAATAACTTATTTCGCTTCATACCAATTGCTTCCATAGCTAACTTCCGCTTTAAGCGGTACAGACAGCTTCAGCGCCGCTTCCATCGTAGCCGGGACAAGCTCTTTCATCGTTTCCATTTCCTCCGGCGGAACTTCGAAAACAAGCTCATCATGTACTTGAAGCAGCATACGGCTGCGAAGATTACGTTCGCGAAGCGCCGCGTCCATCTGTACCATCGCCAGCTTGATAATATCGGCTGCGGTACCCTGAATCGGAGTATTCATTGCGGTACGCTCCGCAAACGAACGCAGGTTGAAGTTGCTGGCATTAATCTCCGGCAAATAACGTCTGCGCTCCAGCAGCGTTTTTACGTATCCGTCCCGCTTCGCATCCTTCACAATATCATCCATGTAACGGCGGACGCCCTGGTACACGTCAAAATACTGGTCAATAAAGCGAGCCGCTTCCTTGCGCGTAATATTCAGGTTTTGCGACAAACCGTAATCACTGATCCCGTAGACAATCCCGAAGTTAACCGCCTTGGCAGAACGCCGCATGTTAGAATCTACGTCTTCCGCAGGGATGCCGAACACATCGGACGCGGTCTTCGTATGAATGTCCATATCGTGGACAAAGGCTTCCTTCAAGCGCTCATCATCCGAAATATCAGCCAGCACTCGCAATTCGATCTGCGAGTAGTCCGCCGCCAGAATAGACCAGCCCGGCTCGGAAGGCACAAATACCTTGCGGATTTTACGTCCCTCTTCCAGACGAATCGGGATATTTTGCAAATTTGGGAATTGACTGCTCAATCGTCCGGTTGCTGCAACCGTCTGCCGGAAATACGTATGCAGCTTGCCCGTTTTATCCGAAATTTCCTTAAGTAATCCTTCCACATACGTGGATTGGAGTTTCGCAATGGTACGGTACTGCAAAATGTTTTGCACAATATCATGATATGGGGCGAGCTTTTCCAGTACCTCGGCATCGGTGGAGTACCCGGTTTTCGTCTTTTTGATAACAGGAAGGCCCAGCTTATCGAACAAAATTTCACCTAGCTGCTTGGGCGAATTCAGATTGAACTCCACACCGGCAATGCTGTAAATCTCGCGCACCAGCGTTTCAATCTGGGCTTCAAATTCTTTACCCAAAGCGCGCAGTTCTTCCACATTCACCAAAATACCCTGCTTCTCCATATCCGCCAGAATCCGGGACAACGGCATCTCCAGCTCATGGAACAGCTTGTGCATTTCCGTTTTTTCCAGCTCGGCCTGCTGTACAGGCACCAGCGCTTCAATCACCGCCGCCTTGCGTGCCACATGATCGGACAGCGCATCCACGTCAGGTACTTTATATTTAGCGCCTTTGCCGAATACTTCATCGTCCGGACGAATCGAGGACAATCCATGCTTGGCTGCCAATCCGCTCAGCGACTGGTTTGCATCCGTCGGGTCCAGCAAATATCCGGCCAACTGTACATCGAACTCCGCCCCGGCAAATTCAATCCCGTGCCAATGCAAGGCTAAATCCGTACGGTGCAGATCATGCCCCCGCTTTTTGCGCCCAGCATCGGCGAGCCATTCACGGACAGGCTTGGCTGCATCAGTTTGCAGTACATCCAAGGTCATAAAAAACTGTCGCCCCGCTCCGCCAAAGACCAGACCCACAATTTCAGCATGATGCGGATTATCTCCATGGGTCTCTACATGTAGCAGATCGACGGTATCCAGTACATTTACCAGCTCGCTAATCCGCTGTTCGTCCAATACGGTCACGTCAGCCGCAGCTTCCTCTACGTCTATTCCCGCACTGCCAACCTCGCCCGAAAAGGATAAACGCTCCAGCAAGGACTTGAACTCCAGCTTCGCCAGCGCAGGTCCCGCCGTTTCAGCTTGCAGCCCACCGAAGACGACATCCTCCAGTTGCTTGTCCAGCGTTACATCCCGATAGATGGTCGCCAAATCCTTGCTCATCCGTGCATCATCTGCATGCGTTTCGACGCGTTCTTTCATTTTGCCTTTCAGCTCATCTGTATGCGCCAGCACCTCTTCCACCGATCCATACTGGTGCAGCAGCTTGAGCGCTGTCTTTTCCCCCACACCCGGAATCCCGGGAATGTTGTCTGACGTATCGCCCATCAGACCCTTGAGGTCGATAATTTGCAACGGCTTCAAGCCGTAACGCTCCTGAATCTGTTCAGGTCCGTATGTCTCCACCTCGGTAACCCCTTTGCGGGTCAAGCCGACAGTGACGTTGTCCGAAGCCAACTGAAGCATATCCTTATCTCCGGTAACCACCAGCACGTTAAAACCAGCTTCGTCCGCGGTTTTAGACAGGGTTCCAATGATATCGTCCGCCTCATAGCCATCCAGCTCAAACTGGGCAATGCCAAAGGCGGTCAGCAGCTCTTTTAGTAGCGGGAATTGTTGGGACAGCTCCGGCGGCGTTTTCTCCCGTCCACCCTTGTAATCCTCATATCCTTTATGGCGAAACGTTATTTTTCCGGCATCAAAGGCAACCAGTATATGCGTCGGCTTGTGCTCCTCCAAAAGCCGCAGCAACATCGTTGTAAATCCGTACACCGCGTTCGTCTGCTGTCCGCTCGAATTCGTTAACGGCGGCATAGCGAAAAACGCCCGGTAAATGATACTGTTGCCATCTATAAGCATGAGTTTATCCATTTAGCACCTCGCAAGTTCATCAATGCATTCGAAAGGTTCTTTCGTTTTACGCATTCCTTTTCCTATCTTAACATAAAGGCTCCTTTTTCAGAAAAAAACGGTTGTTTCCTAACCAGATTCGCCTTTTTGCACAAAGACAAGTCTGGGTCAGAAACAACCGCTATATACCTAAAAAGCCCTACTGGTTCAAATCCGGCCGCTCCCCTGTCACGAGATATACGGTGCTTTCACCGATATTCGTCGCATGGTCACCAATCCGCTCAATATATCGTCCAACGAGCAGTTGCAGCATGCCTTGTGGAGCTTCCTCAGGCTTTTCTACCATAAACACATACAGATTGCTGATCATATGGCTATACATGGAATCTACACGATCATCCTCTTTGGCCATTTTATAAGCCAAATCTGTATTTTCATCCAAATAGGATGTAATGGCGTCGTCAATCATCTCTTTAACAATCGAAGCCATCTGTGGAATATCCACCAGCGGCTTGATGACCTGCTGCCCTTCCAGACGCAGCGTGACCTTGGCAATATCGAGTGCCAAATCCCCCATCCTTTCCAGATCACTGGAAATTTTAAAAGCAACAATGATCCGGCGTAAATCCTTGGCTACCGGCTGCTGGGTAATAATGAGCTTGGAGCCCATATCGAGAATGTTCTCTTCCAGCGCATTGAGGGATGCATCATTTTTGACCACCTGCTGGGCCAATTCCGTATTTTTGGTCTGCAAACATTCGATGGCCTGATCGAGTGCCTTCGATACATGTGCACCCATTTCGCGCAGTACGGCTCTCAGCTCATCTAATCCTTCATCAAAACCTTTTCTGCGTATCATTTCGAAGTCACCCCTCCTGGCATTACTAATCTGGTTGGCTTTAGCCGAATCGGCCGGAAATATAATCTTCCGTACGGGAATCTTGCGGTGTGGAAAACATCGTCTCTGTATCCGCCGCCTCTACCACGACACCGTTCAAGAAAAACGCAGTCCGACCGGACACACGAGCCGCCTGATGCATGTTATGCGTCACCATGACAATCGTATACCTGTCGCGCAGTTCTTGAACCAGTTCTTCAATCTTCATCGTGGAGATCGGGTCCAGGGCTGACGTTGCCTCATCCATGAGCAGAATATCCGGCTGCACAGCAAGCGCCCGGGCAATACACAGACGCTGCTGCTGTCCACCGGACAAGCTCAGGGCTGAACGCTTGAGAAAGTCCTTAACCTCTTCCCAGAGTGCCGCCTGCCGCAAGCTTTGCTCAACAAGTTCGTCCAGCTTGTCCTTTTGCCGGACTCCGTGCAGACGCGGGCCGTACGCCACGTTATCATAAATAGATTTAGGAAATGGATTAGGCTGTTGAAAAACCATTCCCACCTGCTTGCGCAGGGCTTCTACTTCCATCGTATCACCATATATATCCTGACCTGCGATACTCACCGTTCCTTCAATACGCGTTCCTGGGATCATATCGTTCATCCGATTCAATGTACGCAGCAAGGTAGATTTACCGCATCCGGACGGTCCGATGAAGGCTGTTACCGTTTTTTCAGGAATATCCAGGTTTATATGTTTCAGCGCTTGAAAATTTTCATAATACAAGTTCAGCTTATCAATCTGAATAACGGAATCATTCATTGATTTATGATCTCCTTCGTGTTGCAGTTATGGTCCTCAAGCATTGCACCTGATTTGCACAATATGAAGATTATATAAGCTGTGTGTAAATTCAGTGTGGTGGATTTGTTAACGGTATGTAAAATGATCAGGAATTCAGCATAAGCTCCAGCTCCTGTGCAATCCCGGCTGCATTCAAAGCTGCTTCCTCTGCGGAACGGGACATTTCGTTGTTTTTGGTCTCAATTTCAGCAACGGCCTGCAACAATTGGGTAAACGTTTGGGTTCCAGCGGATATATACCGGGAGCCGCTATTAATCTGCTGCATGCTCGTATCCGTCAGATCGGCAGTGTCACGCAGCATTTGTTCAATATCTGTAAGCAAGCTTGTAATCTGTGCGGAAAAGGCTTTCGTCTGAAGTGACATATTCCGCACCTCCTGAGACACGATCTGGAAGCCACGCCCGTGTTCGCCGGCATGTGCTGCTTCAATTGAAGCGTTGATCGCCAGCAGTCCACTTTGATCCGCGAGTGCGCGGATGGAGGAAGCCATGCCTGCAATGTCATTCAGCGATTGGGTAAGCGCTGTAATCTGCTCATGTTGGCGCTTCATTTGCTCTGTGACTGCACGATAGGAGAGTAGAACATCTTCCAGTTCTATTTTGCCACGACATGATAATTCACTCATCGAACGGGTTAGACGCACACTGTCACCGGCCTCTTTAGCGGCATCCAGCACAGTTGTCTGAATCCGATGGACACCATCATAGCTATGCCGTACCACGTTGCCCCGATGATCATCCGCTTCTTTCTGCATCCGCTGAACGACGGACAAAATATCACGAATGGTCAGTACGCCAAGCAACCGCGTACCTTCCTTAATTAGCAGGCAGTCGTAAAATTGTTGATCTTGGCGCAGCATCGCCTGCTCTACAATGTCCGATGCCGGGCTTTCCAGATCTACAATTAATGTATCGGGGTCGGCAAATATTGCCGCAGGCTTGTCATAAAACAGAGCCGCAGCAAACCTGCCCGTAAAATGTCGATTATACGCATCTCTCATAATAATGCCCAACGGAAGGCCATTTTTATCAACGACTATGACACAAGGAATGTCTTCTTGCGTTTTCATAAGTGCTAACAGCTCTTTACAAGACATATCCGTACCAATGATCGGAACCTCCCGGCACGGCACGTAGGTAGTAATCGGCTTGTTGGATTCACGTTCAATCACGGCAGTGGAACTCGGCTGGGTCTTTGGTTCCGTTATCATCGTTCTGAAGTCCCCTTTTTTTAACTACTTGGAGTGACGGGAACATCATATCGGTCATTTGTTGATTGTAACGTCTGTTTATGTTAACGAAACGTAAAATCACAAAATGTACACAAAAATCGAACACAAAGAAAAACGCTTCTCATTTATAGTAAATGAGAAGCGCTTCTTTTTTTATTAACAACCAGCTTGTATCCAACTCCGCGAATCGAATCAATATGAACCGAATCGGGGTCCAGCTCCAGCTTCTTGCGCAATGAGCTAACATGCACATCTACCGTCCGTTGACCGCCAATGTAGTCGAAGCCCCAGACCGCGTTCATCAGATCGTCGCGAGTCAATACCACGCCCGGCTTACGGGACAAGTAGAGAAGTACCTCAAATTCCTTCGGTCTTAAGCTGATGGATTGTCCTCCGAGAATCACTTCATATTTTTCAGGATAAATCTCCAGCTCACCTAATTGAATTTTGGAGCCGTCTTTCTGATCGGACAGCACGCCTTCATCCCCCCCGGAAGTACGACGCAGTACCGCCGTTACGCGGGCCAGCAGCTCGGAAACACCGAAAGGCTTCGTAATATAATCATCTGCTCCTGATTTCAATCCTTGGACAACCTCGGCTTCGCCGTTTTTGGCCGTTAAAATAATGATGGGTGTTGTCAGTCCCTGATGGCGTAGTCTGCTCAAAATATCCAGTCCGTTCATACCGGGCAGCATCAAATCCAGCAGGATCAAATCGTAGGACTCTCTAGAGGCTTTTTCAAACCCTGCACTGCCATGATCCTCCGTATCTACTTCAAACCCCTCTTGTATCAAATTGTAGGATAGCAATCTGGCAAGCGTTGGTTCATCCTCAATAACCAGCAAGCGTTGTCCCATAAATAAATTCATCTCCTGTTTACCTTTTAAAGGCGCATTGGTCAAAATTCCAAAATCTTTTCCATACTCATGCGACACCCGTATATTTTATCACGGCATTGTTAACAGAATGTAAAAATCGATCTAGTTCATTCTTCCTGTTGCAACAACGGCAATTCAATTGTAAATGTCGTGCCCAAACCAAGCTCGCTTTCTACGGAAAGCACCCCATGATGCAGGTCCACCAAATGCTTGACGATAGACAATCCCAGGCCGGTTCCACCCGAGTTGCGCGAACGTCCTTTGTCCACCCGGTAAAAGCGCTCGAAGATGCGCGGCAGGTCCTTCTTCGGAATCCCGATGCCCGTATCGCTAACCGTAAAAACAACCTTCTCCGTGTCATTCTCCCGCTGTACCGTTACAACCTTGATTTTCACCTTGCCACCGTCGAGTGTGTAGTTAATGCCATTAGACAGTAGGTTTACAAAAATCTGCTGGAGCTTATCTTCATCCGCCTCCATAAACAGTTCATCCGGGACATCCATATGCAGTGTAATTCTCTTTTTGGCAGCTACATTATTCAGCTTTTCCAGCAATGATTCTATAAACGAGGACACATGAACCGGAGAGCAATCCAGTGGAGAACGCTTGGATTCAATTTTGGACAGCTCCAAAATGTCGCCGATCAGCCGATTCAGCCGTTCGCTTTCATCATAAATAATTTGCAAAAAGGAACGGGATGTTTCCTCATCCTTTACCCCGCCACCGAGCAACGTCTCGGCAAAGCCCTTGACTGCGGCAATCGGCGTTTTTAGCTCATGGGAAACATTCGCCACAAATTCGCTTCGCATATTTTCAAGCCGCCGAATAGCTGTAATATCCTGCAATAGGAACAGCATGCCGCGATATCCGCCTTCATCCTCATACATCGGCACGCCATCGAGCAGAATCAGCCGTTCCTCGGGATTATACAGATGAACCTCACCATGCAATCTTTCGCGGCTTTGTATACTACCCTCAATCAGCTTCGTCAGCTCGTAGTGCTTTTTCAGCTCATGATAAGGCTTGTCCGTCACCCGTTTGCTAGTGACACCAAGCATCCGCTCAGACTCACGGTTCACAAGCGCAATCTGCTCCCCGGCATCAATCATGAGAATCCCTCCGGTCATATTGCTCATGACGCTCTGAAGCAAATCCTCATTATCACGAATTGTTTTCATTTGGTTTTGCAGGCTGTCTGCCATACGGTTAATGGCGTCCCCCAACTGCCCTACCTCATCCCGGCGCTGTACGCCAACTCTTGCGTCATAATCCAGCCCGGAAATACGATTGGCTACGCCTGTAATATGCTCAATAGGCGAGGTTAGACCACGCGCGATACGGTAACTGACCAATCCAGCAGCAAGGAACAACAAGACCAGACCAATGCCAATTGCCGTCCAGCCACGCTGCACTCCTTCCTCTACTGCTTTCAGATTCATGGATAAACGAATATATCCGTCGAACCCCTTGTCGGATACGACAGGCTCTGCCACGTACAGCATATTCCGCTGCAAAGTTTCACTGTAGCGTATCGTCCGTCCGATTCCTTCTGACGCGGCTTCCCGGATTTCTTCACGTGATGCATGGTTCTCCATCTTGCGCGGATCGCTTAGTGAATCGCCAACAACCGTTCCATCCTTGCGAATGAAGGTCACCCGTGAGTCCGTCAGACGTGCAATTTCCTTTGCCTTTTCCGAATAGTAGGAGACGTAATCGGTACTGGAAAGAGCGTCTGCGCTGACAAAAGGAAATGTAGCCCGAAGCAGGTCGATCTCACGCCCCATATTTTCCTCAAGCACCTTCATATTCGAGTTTTTAAAAATTTGTCCCATGGTGATTCCGGCAGCCAGGACAGATACGCCGATCAAAATCAGCATAATCAAGGTAAGCCTGAAACGAAACGACTTCATACAATTTGCCCATCCTTTAGTGAAGTAGAAATTTTTTAGGTTCATCACAGCTATGTAAGTGAGGAGTTTGCAAAAATCCTGAGGTTAAAACCCATTCTACAGGCTACCTGCTTTTTGTTCCACTGTTAAAAAGGAAAAAAGGTCAGGGCACACGCTGCCCCAACCTCTCTCTTATCCGTTGACGACTTCACCGCCGTTGATATGAATGACCTGCCCACTTACATAAGATGAATCATCCGAAGCAAGGTACACATAGGCTGGCGCCAATTCTTCCGGCTGACCGGGACGTTTCATCGGCTGCGCGCCTCCGAACTCACTGACAGTCTTGGCATCAAAGGTCGAAGGGATTAGCGGTGTCCAGACCGGACCCGGTGCTACAGCATTTACCCGAATGCCTTGATCGACCAAATTGAGCGAAAGGGAACGGGTGAATGAAGTAATCGCCCCTTTGGTGGATGAATAATCAATGAGTGTCTTGTTCCCGGCATAGGCCGTAATCGACGTGGTATTCACAATGGCGCTGCCTTTCTTCAAATGAGGCAATGCCGATTGCGTCAGGAAGAACATACCAAAAATATTCGTACGGAATGTACGCTCCAGCTGCTCTTTCGTGATATCCTCCAGCTTCTGCTGTGGATGCTGCTCTGCGGCATTGTTCACGACTATGTCCAGCTTGCCCAGCTCGTTAACCGTCTGTTGAACTGCTTTTTTGGCAAATTGGTCATCTCCGATATCGCCTGGAATCAGTACGCATTTGCGGCCCTCCTGCTCTACCTGGCGCTTCGTCTCCTCAGCATCCTTATGCTCGTTCAGATAGATGATAGCTACGTCAGCACCTTCCTTTGCGTACGTAACAGCTACAGCGCGTCCGATACCACTGTCTCCACCGCTAATGAGTGCGACTTTGCCTGTTAGTTTGCCAGCCGCCTTATAGGTAGACTTCTCAAACTGAGGTGCGGGCGACATTTTGGATTCAACCCCCGGTTGCTGTTCTTGATGCTGCGGAGGCAAGGTTTGTTGGGTTTGGTTGCTTTTGGCCATCGTACATTCTCCTTTCAAGATTAGATATCTTATAGGATGCAACATTTGCACCCACTCTACTCCTGATTTACCACATGGGCTTGTACGTTAAACGAAAAAAGGAGCATGAAGTTCGTTGAACGCACAAAAAAACGGCTTGTGCTTATTCAGCACAAACCGCTTTTTTCAAATTTAGCATTTGGCATCATTCGATTGCAGGCGCTCGCCAAATGCTTGATTAAATAATATGGCTGTATACCATTAAAAACGTAATCAGGATCAGGAAGACGGCAAGCAGCGTACTGAACGTTCGCATTTTGCCAGCGTATTGCGTAATAGGTTGTTGGTTACGAATCGCTTCCAGCGACAGCCGTAACGGCTTGCCCATAGCACCTGCGATGCCGGAAATAGCAAGAAACAGCAGCAAGACGACGACGATCCAGGCCACTGAATATGGACCCCAGGCAAAAATCATATAGATACCGCTAACAAGCACAAGGATCAGTGCAAATTGAGCCAAACGGTTCAATAGCTGAACAGCCGATATCGTTCCTTCCTGCACACTAGGAGCCAATTTGTCGATTTTGCCAACCACGAAGGGGAGCAATAAATAAAAACCCATCGCCAGTGATCCAATAATGTGAATAAAAGACATTTTTCACAACCTCCATTTCTTTGTTTTCTTACAAACTCTTTTTCCATAGAACGATCATATTCCAACGAGTAGACTACCATCATTTCAGTGTTTTGGGACATGCTTTTCTATGTACACTATCAATGCATACGAAATCTATTATACCGGGGAAGCAGGACAAAGCAAAGGAAGACGGTGAGAAAAGTTTCAGCTTGAGTGGGTGCTGGAATGGAGAGGCTCCGCGAACGGAACGTTGCTACCGTCGCTGTTGTCTCCGGATTTTATTGGATATATTTGATATGGTATACATCCGGAGACAAAGGCGAGCGCTTACGCTTGTCCGCAATCGTTCCGTCCGCTCCGCCAGTGCCAGCAAACCCAAGCTGAAATTTTCAGTAATTAGAGGAAAAGGAAGAAAACAAATAGATTACTTATAAAGCGAAAAGAGGTGTCCGCCAGCCATGACTATGGCTTTGGAACACCTCTTAAAGTAAAGTATACCGTTTTATAGGTAAGCAAGCTTATATAGTGACTACTTTAATTACATTGCGGACTGATTCGGCGGATTGATCAAGCGCTACTTTTTCCTCGTCGGTCAATTCCAGCTCGAACACCTTTTCGATACCATTACCACCCAGAAGTGTCGGTACGCCGAGGAACAAGTCCTGATAACCGTACTCTCCCTCCAGATAGGCAATAACCGGAATGATACGCTTTTTGTCCTTCACAATCGCTTCTGTCATTTGTGTAAGCGATGCCGCCGGAGCATAGTATGCGCTACCATTGCCCAGCAGGTTAACAATCTCCCCGCCACCGACACGCGTTCGCTGTACGATCGCTTCGATACGTTCCTTCGAAATCAGGGTTTCGATAGGGATACCACCAACACTGGAATAGCGTACCAGCGGCACCATATCATCACCGTGACCACCCAATACGAAGCCACGCACGTCTTCGACGGATACGTTCAGTTCCTGTGCAATAAAGGTACAATACCGAGCCGTATCCAGCACACCAGATTGGCCGATGACCCGATTTTTCGGGAAACCAAGCGTCTGATATGCGGTATAGGTCATGGCATCGACCGGATTACTCAGAATAATGACGATAGAATCCGGCGCATACTTCTTCACGTTTTCACATACGGATTTTACAATGCCTGCATTCGTATTTACCAAATCGTCACGGCTCATGCCTGGCTTGCGCGCAATCCCCGCTGTAATAATGACGATATCCGAGTTGGCTGCATCCTCATAATTGGAAGTGCCTGTGACCTGGCTGTCAAATCCCTGGACCGGACTGGCCTCTAAAATATCAAGCGCTTTGCCTTTGGTCGGATTCTCAAGTTGCGGAATATCGATCAGAACGATATCACCCAGCTCTTTTTGGGCCAGCAGCAATGCGGTAGTGGCACCGGTAAAACCGGCGCCAACAATGGATATTTTTTTGCGTTGAATGGTCACGTGGCATTCCCCTCTCTACAGGTTACTAATAATGGTATCTGCGAACTCGGAGCATTTCACTTGTGTAGCACCTTCCATCAGACGGGCAAAGTCATACGTTACGATTTTTTTATTAATGGACGTTTCCAGTCCTTTGTAAATCAGGTTTGCCGCTTCGTGCCAGCCCAAATGCTCAAGCAGCATCACGCCGGACAAAATAACGGAACCAGGGTTTACGACATCTTTGTCAGCATATTTTGGCGCTGTGCCGTGTGTAGCCTCAAAGATAGCATGCCCAGTTACATAGTTAATGTTCGCACCTGGTGCGATACCAATTCCACCGACTTGAGCAGCCAATGCATCAGACAAATAGTCCCCGTTCAGGTTCAGCGTAGCAATAACATCAAATTCGGAAGGACGAGTCAGTACTTGTTGCAGTGCAATGTCAGCAATCGCATCCTTGATGATGATTTTACCTGCATCTTCAGCTGCTTTTTGAGCTGCATTTGCCGCATCTTCACCATCTTTTTCCTTGATAGCATCATATTGAGCCCAAGTGAATACTTTATCTGCAAATTCTTCCTCAGCCACTTCATAACCCCAGTTTTTGAAGGCACCTTCGGTAAATTTCATAATGTTGCCTTTGTGTACGAGCGTTACGCTCTTTCGTCCGTGGTCAACAGCATACTGAATGGCTGCACGCACCAGACGTTTTGAACCCTCGGAGGAAACCGGCTTGATCCCGATACCCGACGTTTCAGGGAAACGGATTTTGTTCACACCCAGCTCTTGTTGGAGGAACTGAATGACTTTTTTCACGTCCTCGGAGCCTTCAGCATACTCAATACCAGCATAAATATCCTCAGTATTCTCACGGAAAATAACCATGTCTACCAATTCAGGACGCTTCACCGGAGACGGAACACCGTTAAAGTAACGAACAGGACGCAGACATACGTACAGATCCAGCTCTTGACGCAATGCTACGTTCAAAGAGCGAATGCCGCCGCCAATCGGTGTCGTAAGCGGCCCTTTGATGGCTACAATATACTCACGGATGGCTTCCAAGGTATCGTTAGGCAACCACTCGCCGTATGTATTGAAAGCTTTCTCACCAGCGAATACTTCATACCAGGCAATCTTCTTGGAACCGTTATATGCTTTATCTACAGCTGCGTCCAGTACGCGCTTGGATGCTTTCCAGATGTCGCGGCCTGTGCCGTCGCCTTCGATAAACGGAATAACCGGATGATTCGGAACCTGTAGTTGACCGTTATCAATCGTAATTTTTTCGCCTTCAGTTGGGAGCTCAAACTTTTCAAATTTTGCCATAAGTTCCTTTTCCTCCTCAGATATGAATGGGTACAGGGCGAAAGACGTGATCTTCATCATAGACAAAAACACGCATCTCTCGCCGTCCCTTCTATTGTACCTTATTTTTTTAATTCAGGGTATACAGCCTCAATATTCGTACAACAAGTGATTAGCGTAATTCCGGAGACACATACTTTTGGTCAATCGGACCTGTGTATTCAGCGCGCGGACGGATCAGACGATTATTTTCGTACTGCTCCAAAATGTGCGCTGTCCACCCCGATACACGACTCACGGCAAAGATCGGTGTGAACAGGTCTCTTTTGATACCCAGTTGGGTATAAACAGAGGCAGAGTAAAAATCAACATTCGGCTTCAAGCCCTTTTGTCCTGTCACAATTTCCTCGATTCGAACCGAAATATCGAACAACGTCGTATCGCCGTTCATTTCGCCCAGTTCGCGGGACATTTTGTGCAAATGCTTGGCACGCGGATCACCGTTTTTATAGACACGATGTCCAAAGCCCATAATTTTTTCGCGGTTATCCAGTTTGGTCTGAATATACGAATCCACCTGATCCAAACCGCCGATTTCCTCCAGGGTTTTAGCAACAGCTTCGTTGGCTCCGCCATGCAGTGGTCCCTTCAAAGCTCCGATTGCCGACGTAATGCCGGAATAAATATCGGATAGTGTTGCTACCGTCACGCGTGCAGCAAAGGTCGATGCATTCAATTCATGATCGGCATGCAGCACAAGAGCCTGATTGAACGCTTTGATAGCCGTCTCTTCTGGGTCTTTGCCAGTAAGCTGATACAGAAAGTTTTCAGCGATAGAAACACCTTTCTTGGGCGCAATCGGCTCCAGCCCTTCGCGCACACGCGCTATGGCCGCCACAATTGTGGGCAATTGCGCCTGAAGCTTGACGGTTTTGATCACATTGGCCTCTCCCGACATATCATCCGCCTGTGGGTCATACAAGGCAAGAGACGATACGGCTGATCTCAGGGCAGCCATCGTGCTCAAATCTTTCGGGTACAGCTTTAATTGAGTAATAATTTCATCCGGAATGGCAGCATATTCGCTTAATTGGTCGCGAAGCTCCTGCAATTGGGCTTGATCAGGCAATTTTCCGAACCACAACAAATAAGCTACCTCTTCAAAAGCGGCGTTAACAGCCAAATCATCAATGTTATAACCCCGGTACGTGAGAACGCCATCTACGATAGAGCTTATGGAGGAAGTGGTCGCTACGATCCCTTCCAGACCTTTAGTCGCTGTCATCGTTACATCTCTCCTTTGTAAAAACATTGTGAACGGACTTGCAATGTAAACATTTTCAAAAGTAAGTTTTGCTTTTTAAATAAATAAGTAATGTTAACGCCATATGTCAATATTTAAACCTTCTTTCACTATACTGGATTTTGTCGTTTATGTGAACATTCAGGGCTATTCCGACACATTCAAATGTTTTATCGGGTTTATAAAGAATTTTTTGAAACCCCTTACAAAATTTATTATTCCCTTTGCACTTTTTTACACAGGTCTTGTCTCACCCCCTTCTTGCATATGTATAGTAAAGCACTTATTTCATGGAATACAACTGTAAAAGAAAGGAGCCGTGAGAGCATGAGCCGGTTGATCCTGAATCGCATATTTCGCGCTCTGTGGGTCGCAGTCGTGATTGTAGCTCTGTTGCTGGGCATATACGTGCTGTTCCCTCTCATCTATCCCTTCCTGTTCGCCTGGGTTGTGGCCTATGCCATGAATCCGCTGGTCCGCTTTCTGCGCAGCCAGGCCCGCTTGCCACGTTGGATGGCTGTCACGGTCTCGTTATTTGTATATTTAGGCGGAATCGCCGTTGTCCTCTCTGCGGCCATAACGCGGATGGTTCGAGAGATCATCAGGCTCACCATGACCTTTGACGGACATATTGAACATTTTAAAAGCCTGTTTATCGACTGGACTCAGAGCGATCTGATCCAAAATGTAATTAATGAAATTAACCAATTTATCCGCAATAACCCCGATTACTACCATACAATTAACAGCAATATTGATAAAACAACCCAGACAGTCAGTTCGGCTGTCACCACACTGGTTGCCCAATTTTTTAATGGTATTCTGAATTTGCTGACCTCTCTGCCTAACATGGGCGCGGTGCTGATGGTTATTGTATTAGCGGCATTTTTTATCAGTAAGGACTGGGACCAACATAGCCGAATGCTCTCGAATACGGTTCCTGATACGATTCGCAAGCCCATGTCGGGGATATGGCACGATCTGCGCAAGGCGTTGTTTGGTTATTTGCGCGCACAGTTTATTATAATCTCCATTACCGCGGTGACCGTCATTATTGGACTGTTCATTTTGCGTGTAGAATCCGCCTTCACCATCGGTTTGATGATCGGGCTGGTTGATTTGCTTCCTTATTTAGGGGTTGGCATTGTGATGATTCCGTGGATTTTATATGCATATATGTCGGGTAATTTGGCATTAGGGGTGGGATTGTCGATCCTCTATATCATCCTGTTGGTGGGACGGCAAATTGTAGAACCTAAAGTACTGGCCAGCAGCGTGGGTTTGAACCCGCTTCCCACCCTTATTGGGATGTTCATCGGGCTCAAGCTGTTTGGTATGCTGGGACTGATTATCGGGCCTGTGTCCCTCATTGTAGTCGATGCGCTGAATCGCGCCAACGTCATTCAGGACTTGCGCAATTATATTCTCGCCGGAAGAGTCCGTTAAAATGATTGGAGCAGGAAAAACGGCAGCTTCGTCAAAACCGCCGAAACGTAATACTGCCATTTTTCATTTTTTTCTCCAGCCATTTCAATAAAAAGCGTCGGTACAACGCACGGGTCAAAGGAAAAACCAGCGTAAAACCGATAATATCCGTTAAAAATCCGGGGATAAGCAGCAAGCTCCCGCCGAAAAAGACACATAATCCATCCAGCATTTTGCGGCCGGGCATTTGTCCCCGATTCATTTCATTTTTCGCATCAGCAATGACCTTGCGGCCTTCAAATTGCATCATAGCGGCTCCGATCAGGGTCGTCAGAATAATAAGCAGAATGGTTTTACCCGCTCCAATCCAGTGACTTACCCATATGAACCCGTACAGCTCAGCCAGAGGGATAATCAACAGCAACAGCCATAGACGTTTACGCATCATCACGCTTTCTCTCCCTCCCCGCCTGACATCGCAGATCGTAGCGCGGTGTACAGCTTAGGCAGCGCCTGATCCAGTCGGACGGGCTTCCATTCAGTGCTCACCCATACGTGGCGTGTCACCCCGGTTACGAGCAGCTCTCCCGGAAGTGTGTCTGCCTGTGTCCACACCTTTCCCACCTGGCTTTGATGCTCCTCGGCTGTTACACGCCGGACCTCATAAGTGTAGTTCAGACGTAGTCTGGAGAAGTCCGTAATCGCGGTATAAATGGTAATCAAATCATCATATCGGGCAGGACTCACATATTTCGCATTGATTTCGATAACGGGCAGCAGAACGCCTTGTTCCTCCATGCTCCGATAGTTAAAGCCTGCCTGCCGGATCATTTCCGTACGCCCGATCTCAAACCAGTTCAGATAATTGGCATGGTACACGACCCCCATTTGGTCGCTTTCCTGATAACGGACACGCAGCGGCGCTCCATACCAGCGTAATTCCGTTTGTTTCTCCTCTTGTGTCATACAAGCTCTCCTATCTGTGTGCATCTTTATCTCTATATTTGCCCTCTCTCCATTAAACCATATTTACCGCCCCGGAACAAAAAGAGGGCCGAACCGTTATGGCTCGCCCTCTTAAGTATTTTAAAATGATGGCTTTATCATTTTGGCAACGGCTTGGACAATTTGTAATATCCGCTTTCCGAAGCTGCAATCAACAGACTTTTCGCTTGACTTCCTGCCCAAGCATAACCGAGTCGTCTCTCCTCACTGATTTTCATGATGTCCGTATACTTTTTGCCATCCCGGTCTGAAAAGAAGTACTTATTGTCTTCCACATTGTAGAAACGATACCACATTACGCTCGATGCGTCCTTTTGGAAAAACTCCGGACCTTGACGATTGTATTTGATCCCGTCGATCCGATTAGTGTCAAACCATTTCAAGGCGCTCTGAGCTGCTTTTTTCACCTCAGCCGTTTGCGGTTGGGACATCAGGAAGGCCGTGATGCCTACTGATTCCGTAGTTGTTTTGGAAGGAAGCTCAAATGCTCGAGCCGCAACAGATGCATAAGTAACCGGATCATGCTGTGCACCCCAGATCGTCGGTGTACCATTATTTACAATTTGAGACTTAATTGTGTATTGGATGCCTTTGTTTAGCGCTTGCTGAAGTCTGGAGCGATATGTATTGTCCAGAATATCGCTATCAAATGGCTGCTTCTTGTTCGCAATATCGTCCGCCAACACCATAACTCTAACCATTGCATCATCGTTGTAAGTTACGGCATCAGAATAATTACCGCGTTTAGGGTATACTTGAGGCCAGCCACCGGAGGAATATTGAGAGGTTAGAACGAAGTCAACTGCTTTTTGTACACTGTCCTTAATGTCTTTATTTTTTGTTTTTTTGTATACATCCGCCAAAAAGCGAATTTCAGTTGTCGTAGCCTCATTATCAAATGTTCCCAGCTCTACGCCATCCTTGCTCTTCCAGGTGGAGCGTGCAGCTTTACCATCCCACTTGGATTTATAATTCTTTTCCATAGCTTTGAAGAATCCGCCATGCGGCAATTGCCACGATACGATATTCAAGGCCAGTTTGGTATCCTTAGATACATCGCCAGTAGAAAATTTACTAAAATCACGGTACTTATCCAGCAAACTGTCCGCACTTACGCTAGCCAATGGAACAACAGCATTTTTGTAAATGGCCGTATCACCATACACTGCTTGGGTAACATTCACCCCCGCATCAGCTGAATCCTGCTCCGCTGCCGCCCACGAAGGGTTAATAAGCCCTGTTGTTACTGTAATCGCCATTCCTGAAAGGGCGATCCACTTGACAGATTCTTTGACATTAAACCTCATTCCAAACCTCTCCTTTAATATGATTGTGGGTACCTCAAAAACTATTAAACACATGTATTATATGAAAATATACCCAAATAATCAATATATTTTATTATATACAAATGAAAGAGTTTACTAAACTAATAAAAAAATCCTCTTACTAATACTAGATTAGTAAGAGGATTTATCCTATTTCATATATAGTAAGCCGATGAACGGTCTCGCTTACCCAAACCGCCCCATAATGTACTCCTGGGTCAGCTCATTTTCAGGATTAGTGAAAATATCATTCGTTTTGCCATGCTCGACCAGACTCCCGATATAAAAATAAGCTGTATAATCGGAAATCCGTGCCGCCTGTTGCATATTGTGCGTCACGATGACGATGCGCAGCTCTTTTTTCAACTCGGTAATCAGCTCTTCCACCTTGCCTGTAGATACAGGGTCCAGCGCAGAGGCCGGCTCGTCAAGCAATAAAATTTTCGGTTGGACGGATAGCGCGCGCGCAATACAAAGCCGCTGCTGCTGTCCACCAGACAACGCCAGAGCGGAATCATGAAGACGGTCCTTAACCTCATCCCATAGTGCTGCTTTACGCAGACTGCTTTCGACGATTTCATCAAGCTGTTTCTTTTTACGAACACCCCGGTATTTGGGACCGAAAGCGATGTTATTATAAATGGATTTGTAGAACGGGTTAGGCCGCTGCCACACCATGCCAATTTGCTGACGCAGCTTGATCACATCTGTGCCCGGTGCGGTCAAATCCTGTCCGTCCATCCAGATGTGTCCTGTCGTCGAGGAAGACGCAATCTCGTCGTTCATCCGGTTGAGAGAGCGCAAAAAGGTCGATTTACCGCAGCCGGAAGGCCCGATCAGAGCAGTCACTGTCTGCTCGGGAAAGGCCAGATTTACTTTTTTCACGGCCTCAAAGCTGCCGTAATAAATGCTCAAATCCTCGGTACTGAATGGTTGCGGAGGTTGCCCCGCCAGTTGTTCCGAGCGCGTAGATTGTATGGGTGTTGCAGGTGTTGCCGTTCGCGTAATGACTTGTTCCATGTTTCCCATCCCCTTTCTAATCCATCCGTTTGGCAGCTGTCAGGCGGCGGTAGACAACTCTTCCGAACCATCTTGCGATCAGGTTGAAGGCAAGTACGAGCAGCACCAATACCGCGGAAGCGCCTGCGGCAATATCCTTGGAATCAGGAGCGATGCCTTCACTGTTAACCTTCCAGATATGCACAGCCAGTGTCTCGGCAGGACGCATCGGATTAATGGGCGATCTGGCATGCAATGGATTCCAGTCCGTAAAATCAAGCGGCGGTGTACTCATCCCGGCTGTAAACAGCAACGCTGCTGCTTCCCCGAAAATGCGGCCTGCGGCCAAAATCGTCCCTGTAATCAAGCTTGGCAGCGCAGCAGGCAGCAAAATAGAGGTAATGATTTTCCACTTGGACAATCCGAGCGCAAGTCCGGCTTCCTTTTGCTCCTTGGGCACAGCCCGGAAAGCCTGCTCTGTCGTTCGAACCATCAGCGGCAGGTTGAATACCGCTAAAGCCAATGCCCCTGATAACAGGGAAAAACCAAAATTAAACGTATTTACGATCAGTAAAAGTCCGAACAAACCGATGACAATGGACGGGAACGAAGACAATACCTCGACGACAAGTCGTATGAAGTCCGTAATTTTCCCCGGCTTTGCATATTGCGCCATGTATATACCGGCACCCCAGCCAATCGGAATGGTGATAATCAAGGTTAAAATAAGTAAGAATACAGAGTTGAACAATTGCGGGCCGATACCCCCGCCTGCGCGTAGCGTCTGGGGAGCACTGGTTAAAAAGTCAAAGGAAATGTGACTGACTCCGCGTGCCAAAATGAATCCCAGCAAGCCCACTAGAAGTACGACAATGAATAGAGCGAAGAAACAGATTACAAATGTAGCGATTTTGTCAGTCGTTTTAGCCTTCATCAAATCCGGTTTCTCCTTTCAAGCAGCCTTACCAGCAGCACGAAGATGAATGTCATGAGCAGGAGAACAAGCGCCATGCTCCAGAGA
This sequence comes from Paenibacillus sp. LT-B23, assembly GCF_059417685.1. Lineage (NCBI taxonomy): Bacteria > Bacillati > Bacillota > Bacilli > Caryophanales > Paenibacillaceae > Paenibacillus > Paenibacillus sp. LT-B23. The sequence goes on from NZ_JBSQBM010000023.1 coordinate 78,589, forward strand.
GCATTGTTATGAACCGAGCCCATAGCTGTATTGCCCATGCTAAGTGTAATTACGCTGGTCAAGGTCGAAGCGGATTCCAGCAAGGATTGCGGTATATGCGGAGCATTCCCGATCACCATCTGTACAGCCAGCGCTTCTCCGAAGGCACGAGCCATACCGAGAATAATTCCTGTTAACAGAGCAGGCAGCAGCGTTGGTATAATGACGCGTGCAATCGTCTGCCAGCGAGTAGCGCCCAGAGCGTAAGAAGACTCACGCAGACCACCCGGCAAGGAGGACAATGCGTCCGCCATAATACTCGTAATCGTCGGTAAAATCATTACAGACAAGACGAGACAGCCCGCGAGAATCCCGATGCCTTGTCCCCCGAACACGTTCCGCAGCAACGGAACAATTACGGTCAAGCCGACAAAGCCGTATACTACAGACGGAATACCGGATAATAATTCAATCGCGGGCTGAAGGATACGTTTGCCGGATTTCGGTACGATTTCCGTCATAAATAAAGCCGCACACAAGCTGAGCGGGCTGGCGATTAAAGCCGCCAGAACGGTTACAGCAAAAGAGCCTGTAATAAACGGAAGTGCGCCGAAGGACTTGGGCTCACCATCCGGGCCCCACTTGGTTCCGAAGAAAAACTCTTGCAGACTGACTCCATTCACCACAAATGTAGCTACACCTTTGGAGGCGACAAAATATACAATGGAGACAATGACTGCAACCAAAAAAACGACACAAACCGACGTATAAATGCGGCCGGTCCATTCTTCCCAGTAATGCCTTTCTTTCATACCTCGGGATCGTTTATTCTGTTCCATGTATGCCTTCCCTTCAATTGGTTCCATACTGTGACTCCTTTAACGGAAGAATAGAGGCTGGACGCTAGTCCGCCTCTTCTCCGTGAATATAACTTTGCATTTAGCTGCATTCATCCGAACAGAAGGTGTATATCTCCTTATTTCGTAATGTTACCGTCGGCATCGCGTTTAACTTGCATGCCTGATACTGGAATGTATCCCAGGTCTACGACATCGGATTTTTGGATTTCATCAGACAGAATGTAATCCAGGAATGCTTTTACATGCTCTTTTGGCTCACCTTTAGTGTACATATGCTCATATGCCCATACTGGATATTTACCTTGCTCTACATTTTCCACATTGGCCTCAACACCATCGTATTTCAATGCTGTTACCGTGTTGTCGATGTAGGACAGAGCCAGGTAACCAATAGCACCCGGTGTTTCAGCAATCAGCTTTTTCACAGTACCGGAGGAATCTTCCTGAATGGAGCCTGGCAGATCTTCCGTTTTTTGTCCCAAAGCGTATTTTTCAAATGTTGCACGAGTACCGGAGCTGCTTGGACGGTTTACGATAACGATTTTTTGATCTGCGCCACCAACTTGTTTCCAGTTGGTAATTTTACCTGTGAAAATTTGTACCAATTGATCTTTCTTCAAATCTGCTACGCCTACTTTAGGATTCGCTACTGCTGACATAGCTACAACAGCTACTTGGTGATCGACCAGTTCATCTGCGCCGCTCTCCAATTTTTCTTTTGCAAACACATCGGAGTTACCGATATCCGCTTGCCCGCCAGAAACTTGAGTCAAGCCAGTACCGCTACCGCCGCCCTGTACTTGAACCGCAATTCCTTTATATTTATCTACAGCCATAAATTTTTGTCCCGCTTGCTCTACCAATGGTTGAAGTGCAGTGGAGCCAACAGCCAGAATGTTACCTGTCAGTTCAGTAGCTGCTTTATTGTCTGTTCCTGTAGCAGCGTTTCCTTGCGGTGCAGCATTGTTAGCTGATCCACAAGCTGCAAGTGCAAATACCATGGTAAGAGTCATCAGAATGAACGGCCATTTTTTCAACATTTTTTATTGTCCTCCCCTTATTTAAGTGACGGTTTTTTATTTATGACCATCAACACTTTTACATTGTAGGCTTGGAATGTTAGATGAACGACTTGGTTTTGTAAAAGAAATATTAAATATTGATAGATAATTTGTTTTTCAGTATATAATTAATCTATAGTCTATTTTTTATACATGAATGCCATGTAAGGAGAGCTGTTCAAGTCCATGAATATTTTAAAATTGCGCATTTTAATGATGATCGATAAATTCCACAAGGCGACGGATGTGGCCGAGGCATTGCAAATTAAACAGCCTACCGTCAGCTTTCATATGAAAAGTCTGGAAAAAGAACTGGGAGTCTCCCTGTTCATCTCCCAACAAGGAAGAATTATGCTGACCGAAGCTGGCAAAAAACTGCTGCCTTACGCAAAGCAGATGGTTGCACTGGAGCAAGAAGCAAGACAAACCGTGAATGAACATGCTGAGCAGTCGCAGGGACAATTACACGTCGGCGCCGAGTCCATCTCGGGCACGTATATACTCCCTTCTATGATGGCTAAATTTGCTCAACAATATCCCGAATGCCAAATTCGGCTAGAAATTCAATCCCCGGATAAAGTCAGACAACTGCTAAAGCAGGGGGAGATTGATTTTGCTTTTTTGAATGACGGAGAGTATTCTTCCGAGCATACGGTGGTAGAGCCTGTCGCTTCGGATCGAATTGGAGTTATCAGGTCTATGTCTATGGAGTATACTTCCAAACCAATGGATGCTTTGGGGCCTGAAATGCTGGACAAGGGTTCATGGGTGAGATATAGCGGATCATCTGTTGTAGATCCATATTCCTCGTTGATCAAGCCCCATCTGGAAATGAATTCATGGGAGGCGTTAAAGCAGGTGGTAAGCAACGGAGAAGCACTTGCCTTCTTCCCTGCCTGTGGTGTTCTTCGTAACGAAGGTAGTGACGTTCCGTCAGTAGAGTGGCTTCCTTGGCCTCATGCTGAGGGACAGAATGAGCGTTACCACATAAATTTACTGTATCTACGCGATACTAACCTCAGCATGATCCAGCAGGCATTTCTGGATTTTACACGGATAGAAGGTCTGGAGGATCAGAGAAGCTAGAGAGCATAAAAAAAGAGCATCCCAGTCATAAATGACTTGAATGCTCTCTCTGCTGCACCTAGAAGATGAAACCTGTCTGTTTTATTCCGAACCAGCTAAAGTTACGCTTGTGCAGGAACACAGCTAATTTTAATCAGATTTGTAGAACCAGAAGCACCGAGCGGTATACCTGCGGTAATAACAACCAAATCGCCCTCTTTAACGAGACCGGATTTGCGACCGCCTTCCAGTGCATTTTCGATCAGTTTGTCCGTCGTGTCCACGACAGGTTTGCCTTGTACTGCATGTACTCCCCAGATCAGAGCCAAGCGGCGAACTGTTCTTTCCTGCGTTGTCACAGCAATAATCGGAGCTTGTGGACGGTATTTGGAAATCATACGCGCCGTTGTTCCGCTTTGTGTGGACGTCAGGATGGCTTTGGCATGCAGGTCAAGCGCAGAAATAGAAACGGATTGGCTGATCGCTTCCGTAATACTAACTTCCTGAGCCGTTCTTTGTTTTTTGAACAAATCGCGGTAGTTCAGAGCGGATTCTGCTTTCTCTGCAATACGTGACATCGTCAGTACAGACTCTACCGGATATTTACCCGCAGCTGTTTCGCCGGACAGCATAATGGCATCTGTTCCGTCAAAAATGGCATTCGCTACGTCACTCGCTTCCGCACGAGTCGGACGCGGGTTACGTTGCATGGAATCCAGCATTTGTGTTGCGGTAATAACAGGCTTGCCCGCTACATTACACTTGGTAATCATCAATTTTTGCGCCAATGGCACTTCTTCAGCAGGAATTTCAACACCGAGGTCACCACGGGCAACCATCAGGCCATCCGAAGCTTCCAAAATTTCGTCCAAATTGTCGACGCCTTGCTGATTTTCGATTTTGGAAATGATTTGAATGTGACTTGCATTATGCTTCGCCAGCAATTCACGAATTTCCAGTACATCACTCGCTTTACGAACAAAAGAAGCTGCGATGAAATCAACGTCCTGCTCAATACCGAAAGTGATGTCGTTAGCATCCTTTTCTGTAATGCCTGGCAAGGAAATGTTCACTCCGGGAACATTAACGCCTTTCTTGCTCTTGATCGTTCCGCCATTGACAATGCGGCATTTGATTTCACTACCTGATACTTCAATAACGGTGAGCCCGATCAGACCGTCGTCGATCAGAATGGTGGAGCCGGGCTCCACGTCCGAGGGAAGATCCTGGTACGTAACGGAAATACGATCTTTCGTACCGAGAATTTCTTCCGTTGTCAGCATAATATACTCGTCCTGAACAAGCTCAATAGGTTCAACTTCGAGCTTTCCTGTCCGGATTTCCGGCCCCTTCGTATCGAGCAAAATAGCAACGTTTTTGTTAAGCTCCTTACAAGCTTGGCGGATATTTTTGATCCGGTTGCCATGCTCCTCGAAATCACCGTGAGAGAAATTCAGGCGGGCTACGTTCATACCAGCCAAAATCAGTTTCTTCACATTTTCTAATGACTCACTGGAAGGACCGATGGTACATACAATCTTAGTTTTGCGCATTTGGGTTTTTCCTCCGTTTTCAAAGGTGCTACTTTATATCTTTTTCCAACAATTAAATCTACTACACTTTTTCCTATTTGTATAGGAAGTTCGTCATATTTATTGTTACCCGTTTCCAGCGTATTACAACATAGGACCTGGTTCCGAAGTTTTCAAAAAGGTATATTGGCCTATTTTTCGGAACTTTTGATACCGATCTTCCCTCAATTCGTCGCAGTTCATATTCAAAAGGTCGGCCAAATGACGTTCCAGCGACTCCTTGATAGCAGCAGCAGTTACTTCATAGTTACGATGCGCGCCCCCTTTCGGCTCCGGCACGATATCCTCGATGACCTCCATGCGCAGGAGGTCATTCGCCGTAATCTTCATGGCCTCGGCAGCCTGATCCGCCTTGGAAGCATCCTTCCACAGAATCGAGGCCGCTCCGTTTGGAGAAATGGCCGAGTAGATGGCATGCTCCAGCATCAGCACACGGTTGCCGACGGCAAACGCAAGTGCACCGCCGCTTCCACCCTCGCCGATGACCACACAAATAACAGGCACCGAAAGCTTTGCCATCTCCCGCAAATTGCGGGCAATCGCTTCCGATTGACCTCTCTCCTCTGCTGTATTACCCGGATAAGCGCCCTTCGTATCAATAAATGTAATAATAGGGCGTTTGAATTTGTTAGCCTGCTGCATAAGACGCAAGCCTTTACGGAATCCCTCCGGGTGCGCGCTTCCGAAAAACCGCGCGATGTTGTCCTTCGTATCCTTGCCACGTTGCTGTCCAATGACGGTTACCGGAATACCATTCAGCTTGGCAATTCCACCCACGACCGCCAGATCGTCGCCATACAGGCGGTCGCCGTGCAATTCGATAAAGTCCGTAAACACCTGCTCGATCAGATCAAGCGATGTCGGTCGCTGATGATGACGGGCCACGTGCATTTTTTGCGATGCTGTAATGTTTGTGTATATTTCTTCCTCCGTCTGGAGATAACGTTCCTCCAGACGGTTAATTTCATCTGTAAAATCAATTTGCTTATCCCGTCCGAATTGCTTGAGTTCTTCGATCTTCTGTCGCATCTCGACCAGGGGCTTTTCATAAGGCAATTCGCCAGCCATCTATTCCACCTCTTTCGCGCTGTGCAAATCGAGCAGTTGGCCAAGTGTATCGCGCAGTTCCTTGCGATGTACAACCATATCCAATTGTCCGTGCTGCAAATTAAATTCGGAGGTTTGAAAATCGTCCGGTAGCTTCTGTCTGATCGTCTGTTCGATCACGATACGTCCGGCAAAACCGAATACTGCCCCCGGCTCCGCAATGTTAATATCTCCAAGCGTAGCAAAGCTGGCGGATACTCCACCTGTAGTCGGATCGGTGATAACGGAAATATAGAGCAATCCCTGCTCGTCCATGCGAGCGAGAGCCGCACTTGTTTTGGCCATCTGCATCAGGCTCAAAATACTTTCCTGCATACGCGCCCCACCAGATGTGGAGAAAATAATAAGCGGAAGACGCTTATCTATCGCCTGCTCAATGGCGCGGGTAATTTTCTCCCCGACGACCGAACCCATGCTGCCAGTGAAAAAGTCAAAGCTCATCACCGCAACAACAGTCGGATGCCCATGAATAAGCCCATCGCCCGTAATGACAGCCTCTCGCAAACCGGATTTCAGCGTCTGCTGCTCCAGCTTGCTCGCATATCCCGGAAAATCCAGCGGATCAACCGAAATCATATCGGCATCATATTCTGTAAATGTATCTTCATCGAGCACCATACGGATACGATCCATCGCGTTAAGACGCATATGATATCCACATACTGGGCACACTTTCAGATTTTTTTCCAACTCTTTACTGTATTGAATGCTCCCGCACTTGCCGCATTTGGTCATAAGACCTTCGGGAATTTCTCGTTTGGGACGATCCGGCATGTCCGCTTGATCGCCGCTCAGCGCCCGTTCCGAAGGGATGGTCGCGTATTTACGCTTCTTTTGGAATAAATCTTTAAACACAACTACACCTCTCCAGCCGTTTATTTGTCAGCCGTAACCGATACAAGGTCCTCTGCCGTCTGTGCGGCACCTCTAAGCATTATGTTTATACACACGTCAACGCCTGTTTTTGCAGAACATTACCGCCAATCGTGCATCCTTCGTTCCATTCATGCTGCTGTATCACTTTCCGCCGTTCCGGACTCAAGGGCGCAAAATCGAATTAAGCACTTCCTGTATTTCTTCGACTTCACCCGAAGGCACAAGTATCTCAAACTGCTGCTTGGACGCGCTGATGGCCCGGGCCTGCACCATAAAACCTTCTTCCGACAGTTTGAGCTTAATCATGTCAGCCAGTCTGGCCGTCGGTGCTATATAGATCACCGTCCACATGCCTTGTTTCTACCCCCTAAGCCTCAAGTTTTGAGCCCATATAATAGACTCATGATAACATACCTTACTTTTTTCCCGCAACAAAAGCCCTTCTGCTCGGTCAAGATCGGTCAGAGGGCCCAGAAAATCATTGACTCTGTTTGAACAGGTAAATCAAGTGTCCAATGACGAAGGGTATTGCTTGGCATGCAGGCTACGATGAGCAATGCGCGAAGAAGCGGCAGCAGCCAGTCCGGCGACCAGATCGTCCAGAAATACATGAATACCGCTGCCTTTATGGTTTAGCTGTTCAATGATTCCCGTCTTTTCTTTATCCAGATAGCCGAAGCTGGTCAAGCCAATCATACCATAGACGCTCGTAATCCCAAGGGCCAGTGTCTCGTCCACCCCGTACAGGGGCTCATCTGCCTCCATAATGGCTTGCAGCGGCTGGGGAAGAAGTTTTTTTTCGGCCAGTTCATCCAGCGCAATCCCCGTGAATAGCGTATATTGCACTTCTCGCTTCTGCAAAACTGCCTTTACGCTGTCTACACATTCTTCAATGGTCAACTGGGGGTAATATTTTAGCTGAAGCTGAAAAACAATGTCCGCTATGGACTCAATACTAATGCCTCTGCGAATTAACAAGGATTCTGCGTATTCATAGGACATGATTTCCCTCCCGCCTTCACCATACAGTTCTGTCTTCCACCTTGCGGAACCTCATGATGCTGGATAAGTGCTGGTGTTCCTGTTCCGCCAGTGTTCCAAGTGTATGCGGGAGGGGAGGAAAATGTTCATTAAACTGTTACAATAAGGGCGGATCAGCCTGTAACTATTTTAGTGTGTAATTATTATTTGACTTTCACTGTGCCTGCCCCCAGCATCGACTCCATCCGGTCAAAAAGCTGAGGCGAAGGCTTGATGCTGTAAGCATCACTCAATGCCAGCAAACGCTGGCTGCTCTCATAAAAAAGTACGGTAGGCAATGCACCGGGATGTTCCTGTAGCAGCGCCTTGAGGCTGACCAGCAAGCTGGCGTCCTTCTCGGCCTGGCGGGTGATTTTGACAAACACCCGCTGACGGGCAGTCGGCTCCGAACTACGCGGAGCCGAGGCTTGTTCGCTGGGAGCCGCTCCCGTGGCGTGCGGCGTAGTGCCCGTGGCCGGGCGAGCCGCCGAAACGGGCGGGACCGCTTGCGCCGTCGTAGTCGGCTGCGCAGACGCCCCGGCTGCCGACGGCCTCGACGGCACACCTGGCGTTCCCCCGCCGGGGCTGCCAGCGGCAGAGCCAGCCGCGGCGGACGAACGCGCTCCGGCACGCCGACGCTGGAGAAGCCGCGCCAGCGAATCCTCCGCCAGTGGCGCGGCCTCGTCCGCAAGGAGCTTGAAATGCTCGTCCTGGTGCTGCATTTTGGCACGAAGCGCAAGCAGCGCTCCCTTTTCAATCCACTGGTGGCTTCGCTTCCACACTTCGGGAAACAACACAACCTCACAGCGCTCAATCTGATCCTCCAGCTCGATAAAGGCCATAGCCTTGCCCTGCTTAGTCGTAATCGTCTTGAGCGACACAACCATACCTGCGGTCACGACAACCGCTTCATCCGGCACATCGCCCAATTCCATCAGACGCTCCGCATCGCTGCTTTCCAGCAACGGCTCAAAATCATCCAGCGGATGCCCGGACAGATACAGTCCCAACAACTCACGTTCCAGCTCTAACTGCTGACCTGCACTGAATTTTGGTACTTCGGGATATTCGATATCCCAGTTAGGCATTTCCACAAAACCAAACATATCAATTTGCAAATCGTCACGTTCCTTGCGCCATTTGACCGCTGCATCCACCGTTTCATCCAGCATGGCAAGCAACTGCGCCCGATGACCCGGCAACGAGTCAAAAGCCCCTGCCTGAATGAGCGATTCGATCACTCGCTTATTGCACACCCGCAAATCCACACGGCGACAAAAATCGAGCAAGCTGTCAAAAGGACGCTCCTTGCGAACGGCGAGAATACTTTCCATCGCCTGCGTGCCGACATTTTTAATCGCGGCCAGCCCGAAGCGGATATTACCGTCCTGCAACGGGGTAAACAGCACCCCGCTTTCGTTCACATCAGGCGGCAGAACTGCCATATCCATACGACGGCATTCGACGACATATTCCGCCACTTTCCGGTGGCTACCCATCACCGCTGTCAGCATGGAAGCCATAAACTGCACCGGATAATGGGCTTTGAGATACGCCGTCTGGAACGCCAGCACACCATAAGCAGCCGCATGTGCACGTGGAAATCCATAGTCCGCAAAACGGACGATCATATCATAGACTTTTCCGGCTTCCTCTTCCGTGTAACCCTGCTTGACACTGCCCTCCACAAAATGACCTCGCTCAAGATCCAGCACTTCGCGCTTTTTCTTGGACACGGCGCGACGCAGCAGATCGGCTTCTCCCAGGGAAAAGCCCGCCATACGCGAAGCAATCTGCATGATTTGCTCCTGATACACGATAATGCCGTACGTATCCTTCAAGATGGGCTCCAGATCAGGATGCGGATAATGAACCTCAATCTCCCCATGCTTGGCCTGAATAAAGTTAGGAATGAAGCCCATTGGACCCGGACGATACAAGGCCAATACAGAAATAATATCCTCGAACACACTTGGCTTTAGATCCTTGAGCACCCGGCGTACCCCCGCCGACTCCAGCTGGAACACACCGCCTGTGTCGCCTTTGCCCAGCATGTCATAGGTATATGGGTCATTATCAGGAATGCGGCTAAAATCAGGCGTTTCCCCATGTTCTTCGGTAATCCAACGCGTACAGCGTTCAATAATAGAAAGGGTGCGCAGCCCAAGAAAATCCATTTTCAGCAAACCGATCCGCTCCAGATTTTCCATCGAGTATTGCGTCAGGGGAACCCCTTCACTCCCCTCTTGAAGCGGAACTGCATCGGTCAGCGGAGTCCGCGAAATGACGACACCCGCCGCATGGGTCGAGGCATGACGCGGCATGCCTTCTACTTTAATTGCCATATCCAGCAGCTCGCGCGTCTTGGGCTTGGTTTCATACAGTGTCTTCAGCTCCGGGGTGATCTCAAGCGCATGACGGATATTAATCCCGAGCTGCGCCGGAATCAGCTTGGCCGCCTTGTCCACTTCGCCATACGGTACATTCAACGCACGCCCAACGTCACGCACTGCGGCTCTTGCCGCCAGCGTTCCGAAGGTAATAATCTGCGCTACATGCTCGTTACCGTACTTCTGCACCACATAGTCGATAACCTCATCCCGTCGTTCATCGCTGAAATCAATATCTATATCCGGCATGCTAATCCGTTCAGGATTCAGAAACCGTTCAAACAGCAGGTTATATTTCATGGGATCCACATTCGTGATATTAAGTACATAAGCGACCAGACTGCCCGCCGAGGAACCCCGTCCCGGGCCGGTAGCAATATTATGCTTATGAGCGAAAGCGATAAAATCCCACACGATCAGAAAATAATCACTGAATCCCATGCTGTCAATGGTGTTTAGCTCATAACTGAGCCGCTGCTCCAGCCTTTCCCGTTGCTCCGGTTGTTCCCACGCCAGATCACTCCCATAACGACGCTCCAGCCCTTGCACACACAAACTGCGCAGATAGGACGAAGGAGTCATGTCTTCCGGCAGCGGACGATATTCAGGCAAAATGGATTGCCCAAATTCCAGCTCCAATTCGCATTTTTCAGCAATACGCACTGTATTGTCGATGGCTTCCGCCACATGGGGGAACAAACGAGCCATCTCCTCCTGGCTTTTCAGGTATAACTGACGTGTCGGTATGCGCAAGCGCTCCTCGTCGTCGACCGTCTTGCCAGTTCCAATGCAGATCAGAACGTCTTGTACATCTGCATCCGGCTCGGTCAGGTAATGCACGTCATTCGTCGCTACCAGCTGAATATCCAGCTCCTTCGCTAACGCGATCAACAGAGGATTTACGCGCTTTTGCTCCGACAGACCGTGATCCTGAAGCTCCAGATAAAAATCATCGCCAAAAATGTTGCGGTAGCGTTCCGCCGCCCGCCTTGCCTCGGCTTCCCGGCCATGCAGCAAATGCTGCGGCACTTCACCGCCTAAACATGCGCTCAAGCATATGATGCCTTCATGATGGGCAGCCAGCGCTTCCATGTCGATGCGCGGCTTGTAGTGAAAGCCCTCCAAATGGCCGATAGAGCACAGCTTCATCAGATTTTGATAGCCTGTTTTATTTTTGGCGAGCAAAATTAAATGATATATGGGCTGATCCTTCCGGCTGCCCCGCTCCTTGCGCGAGCCTGCCGTCATATAAGCCTCACACCCGATAATCGGCTTAATGCCGTTCTCCACACACGCTCTATAAAAAGGAATGGCACCATACATAACCCCGTGATCCGTAAGGGCCAGTGCCTTCATTCCATAAGCTGATGCCTGTTTGACCAACTCCGCGGTACGAGCCGCGCCGTCCAGCAGGCTGTACTCGCTATGAACATGCAAATGCACAAATGAACTCATGCGCTTCTCTTCCTTTCACCGCTTGTTTTTCTTCAAACTATTTTATCATATCCACGTTGGTAGCGCCCATACAATAAAAGTACAGACCCGGGCGGACAAGCGCGGTCCTGATTCTTACACCTAAGGAGGAAAAGAGCATGAGCACTTTTATATCCAAAGCGATTCTCGACTTTTTCATTGCCTTCGGCATCGTGCTCGGGGGAGCCATGCTCGGCGGAATGGGAGCTGTGGTATCGCTTCAGCCGCCTACCCAGACGATGCTGGAGGTTGCCGGAAGAATTAAAATATGGGCGCTTGCCGCCGCTGTGGGGGGAACGATGGACCCGATTCGGGTCATTGAGAGCAATATGCTGGATGGTAATTTGTCGCCTGCCATTAAGCAAATATTATATTTGATTTTTGCCTTTTTAGGCGCTCATATGGGTGCAGAGCTGGTCAAATGGGTGTGCGGCAACGCACGGCCATGAGGTGAAAAGACCATGAGAGTGCCCCCCTTTGAGCGCCTGCGCCCTTTTATGCAATTATCCTCCGTGTTCGTGCTGGGCATGATTACCGGAGCGATTGTCTACAATGCCATCTGGCACGCTAGCTTCAATGAGCTGTGGATGAACAATCAGGACCTTCAATTTCAGCTCCAGCAAGCGCAGGAGGACAATAGAACACTGCGCAAATACAGCAAGCGTCAGACTGTTGTCAAGGAAATCAAATTAATCGCCGAAGAAACTTCTGCCGAAAAAATTGACTCTATTAATCTAAAGGAGCTTCTTCGCCGCGTCAGCCGGGATTTGGAGGTGCTGCGAGGCCGGGACATGTTCGAGATTGATTCTGACAGCAAGCTGGTACGCATGTTGCTTCACCAAAAAAAATACACCGTTCGTGACAAGGAGTATACAATCCAGGTCAAAACGATGCTTGTAATGGAAGGTGTGCTGCAAATTTGGCTGGAGGCAAAAGAAAGACTTCCAGAAAGTCATTAAACTGTTCTATTCTGACTCCACTTACCACACACGAATTGACACTAGCCGTGTTCAATGGAATGAAGTGTCATCACCGCTTTGCACACCAATTGATTTTCCCGTGTAATTGCAATTTCCAGCTTGCAGGTGCGGCGGCTCGTTTCCAGCAACAACGGACGAAGGACTATGGCATCCTCGATCTGTACCGGTCGGATAAAATAGGTCGTTAAATTGTCCAGCACATAATCCTTCCCGCTCATGTCTCTGGCCGCCCGGTAGCCCGCTTGTGTCATCACGTTCACCAGCACGCCTTCCGAAATGGTCCCCAGATTGGTCGCCATCTGAGGAATGACGAAGCCACGAAAAAATAATGATCCGTCCTCATCACGCTCCTCGGCAAATCCGTTCCAGATCAGCTGGTCGAACGTCTCGCCAAGCTGAGGCTGCTTTTGGGCGTTGCGCAGTGCATCCAGTACCTCCCGCCGTGTAACGGAACCCAGCAGCTTGCGGTTGCGGTCCACGACCGGTAAATAATCCACACCTTCCCACGCCATCATCTGCGCAGCCGAAGCGAGCGAGGTCTGGTAGGTCACGGTTACCGGATTGCGGATCAGACATTTGTCCATCGTATGCTCGGGTTGAAGTCCCTCCACATCCTTACGGCTGACGATGCCGATCAGACGGTTCCATTCATCCACCACCGCAAAATGGTGGTTTCCAGTCGTCACCGAAAGCTCTTCAAATTCGGTAAGAGTACTGTTGATTTTCAAGGTCTGCGTCTTTGGTTTGCCTGCCGCGATGTCTTCAATCAGCATAATTTTCTTTTTGATCAAGCGGTCGAAAATCGCTCTGTTAATCATAGAGGCCACCGTAAAGGTATCGTGACGCGAGGAAATGATCGGCAAACTGATCTGGTCCGCCAGTTGCTTGACCTCCCGACTCGTCCCGAAGCCGCCTGTAATCAGCACACCAGCTCCCTGCTCCAGCGCAAGGGAGTGCGCATCCTCGCGGTTACCGACGATCAGCAGGCTGCCTGCATCGATGTATCGGGCCATAGCCTCTTCACGCATCGCTCCGATGACATACTTGTGCAAGGGCTTTTCCAGCCCCTCGCTTCCCCCTAGCACATGCCCTTCCACGATATTCACAACATCCGCAAAGGTTAGCTGCTCGGACAACCCGCGCGGACGCTTTTCCACCCGTACCGTCCCGATCCTTTCCTTGGTAATGACGATCCCCAGGTTCTCCGCTTCCTTCACGGCCCGGTAGGCCGTTCCTTCGCTGACGCTCATTTCTTTAGCCAACCTGCGCACAGAAATTTTGGAGCCTATTTTCAACTGCTCGATATGACGCAATAGCTGCTCATGCTTCGTAACCGTTTCATCTAGCCCGTCCAACTCTGTTACACCCCCAACGTTCAATCTGTATCATTCTGTATCTATTATAGCACAAAACCCTGCCTTTTTAGACCCTCGTGAATCACTGAATTTCAAGGCCAGAAATAGCAAAAAGCGATCTCCTTTTTACAGAGACCGCTTTTTAACTATCACGGACAGACAGGATCCTAGCATGCTCATGGCAAGCCGGGAGGAAACCTTTACAGCGTACCGCCTTTATCAGCTTCTTTATCCCATTTCATCTGCCACTGCTGCATTTTGGCCCGCCGCACTCGCTCCAGCGTTTTCCGTTTTTCCTCATCCACGCCAAGCAAAAAGTGCAGATTCGCTCCGATGACAAGCAGAGCAAACAGTACCCAGACAATACCGAAGCCGTTGACCCAGTTCAATCCGCCCGTAAGCGAGATACGCGGCAGCGCAGTAAGCACCATAGCCAGCGCAATCAGTGTGTACAAACCGTGTTTCCATTTTTTAAAAGTACCCAATGTTATCCCTTCCTCTCCCTGTGACTCTATGTATCTAGTCTATGAGAGGGCAGGAAGGAATATGAGACAAACTTACAGAGACGAGCCGTATAAATGCTGCAGGCTGTCTGCAATAATTTTGTTAACGTCCTCGATGATCACACTCAGGCGGCGTTCGGCGTCGAACAGACGGCGGATATTCAGGTTCAGGCTCAGCACCTCGAACAGCTTTTCCATTTTTTCCATCTCTTCCTGTGCCGGCATATCACCGCTCATCATTCGCTGCTGTACTTCCATTTGGCGCTCACGGAAATCGTCGAGCATTTTCTTGGCTTCCGGGTCGGTTTCAATCAGCTTCATCGCTGACGTAATTTCCTCCACCTCTTTGCTTTCCTTCAACGCTTTTGCCAAATCATGGGCTTTGTCATAGATATTCATATTCGTTGTTTCCTCCAATTCAAATAATAGTGCAAACATTTCACATTGTCCGTCAATCACCAAGGGATATATGTCCTCATATGATGAATCAGTGCTATTACAGCCCCTTCACGTTTCCCGTTACTTTTAAGACATCAAGTTGCTGCCTGGAAGGAGATCCACGATGTCCATCAAAAAAACAACGATTCAAATCATCGGATCGGGCATCTTGCAGGATGACGTACTCATGGTCGGCGAGTCCTTGCTTCGCAAATGGAAAATATCCGCAGGACACCCCGTACAGCTGGCCTTCGGTTCGTTCCGCCAGCAGGTTACCGTCATATCGGTACCCCGTTACAGGGGTCTGCGTGTGGGAAGCGTGCTGGCCCGCAAAATGGGACTTCATTCCAATTGTGAGCTGCGAGTAACCTACAGCCGAGGACGCCGGACACTTCGAGTGGGCCCACTTATTAGCGTGCTGGTCAGTCGGGACTATCCCGAACAGCCCGACAAGCCTTTCGGGTCGATCACCCTGTTCTGCCGTGAACTGATCGGGGAATGCCGCAGACAAGGAGCATATGTGTATTTTTTCACCCCGGAGCATATTGGAAATCAGCCCGGACGCGTTCAGGGATGGGTTTATGACGGAGGCTGGAAAAAGACAGTCATGCCCGCCGGGGATGTCGTCAATAACCGGCTCACCTCTCGTAAACTCGAGAACAGAACTAGCGTACAGCATTTTATGAAAGAAGTAAAATCACAGTACGGCACGGCCATTTTTAATGAAAAGTTTCTCGATAAAAATGAAGTGTTCGACGCGCTTAAATCCAATTCATCCCTGCGCAAGTATTTACCCGAGTCCCACTTGTTACAAACCTTTGCGGTCTTCAAAAAAATGTGCCACCAGTACCCCACCGTTTTTCTCAAGCCTGTGCGGGGAAGTCTGGGCAAAGGCATTATGCGCATTACGAAGCAAGCCGATGGCACCTTTTGCGTACTGTCCACCACCGCCGGCACACCACGAAAGCAAATGTATCCGAACATCGAAAAGCTGTACAAAGGCTTGGCAGGAAAAATGAAAACGACGCGCTTCCAGCTCCAGCAGGGCCTTACCCTGATTGATCACGGCAAGCGTCCGGTTGACTTTCGTGCGCTTGTGCAGAAAAACGCCTCTGGCGCATGGACCGTGACCTCCATCGTCGCCCGGATTGCCGGGGGCAGCCATTTTGTGTCCAATCTGGCACGAGGTGGCACGCTGAGCACGGTCAAGGAGGCATTGGTCAAAACCACGCTGCCTGCCTTAGTCAAGTCGAACGGACAGACTCATCTGAAAACAGCTGCGCTCGAAATTGCAAACGGCGTTGAGAAGGCGATTCCAGCCCATTTCGCGGAATTTGGCATTGATCTGGCGATTGACAGCACGGGACATATCTGGTTGCTGGAGGTCAACTCCAAACCTTCGAAAAATGACAATACGCCGTTAAATGATCAGAAAACCCGACCGTCTGTGAAGAAAATGATTGAATATTGCTGTTATTCAGCCGGATTCAAATAAATCGTCTCTTAACGGAATCCGGCTGCCAAAGGAGGCTGTTATCGGTGTCTCTTGTCGTACCAGACACGCTGGGCGTGCTCGTCAGCCGGAATCAGGCGGCGATTCCCCCGATTACCGAAGCGGAGTTTTGCCGCAGGCTAAGTCTGTTGGGCAGGCGCTCCGGACTTAACGTAATGGCGTTTACCGCCGAAGGAATTTCGCCCGAAGATCACTCCATACGAGGTTATACCTATCGCGATGGAGTATGGACATCCGGCCGATTCCCTTTGCCGGATATTGTGTATAATCGCTGTTTCCATGCCCACGGTAGCCAGAGCGCCGGGCACGCACTGGAGCATATAGCAGAGCAGGAATCACGCAAGCTCATCTACTGGTCACGTAACTTGCCCGGCAAATGGCAGGTATATCGTGCGCTGCACGCAATAGATGAAGTGCGTCCCTTTGTGCCGCCTACGGCGCCTTACCGGGGCACGGCTCAGCTTGTGGAATGGCTGCATCGCCATTCGGCGCTATTTATGAAGCCCCAGGCCGGATCGCACGGCAAGGGCACGTTGTATCTACGACTATCGGACGGAGACACCGTACTGCTCGTGCAGGGCAGAGACTCCCGAAACCGTCCGTTCCGGCGCCAGTTTTCCGAGCTAAATGCCGGATTATCATGGGTCGACGGGATTGCACGCAGACGATCCTATATCGTGCAGCCTTATTTGAAATTAACGAGCCAAAGCGGTCATCCCTTTGATGTCCGCGCGCTCATGCAAAAGGACGGCAACGGCTGCTGGCGACTGACGGGCTTTGCCGTGAGAGAAGGCAGGAAAGGAACCCTGACTTCCAATCTGCACGGAGGGGGTGAAGCCCATCCAGCAGAGTCTTACCTTCGTGAACAATATGGCGCGGACAGCACGCGTCTCATCATCGGGCAGATGATGGCGCTGTCCCTAACCATTACCGGGGCGCTGGAGGAACGATACGGCCGCCTTGGCGAGCTGGGAATTGATTACGGTATTGACCGGAGCGGGAACATCTGGCTATTGGAGGTTAATTCCCGGCCGGGTCGGGCCTCCTTCTTTCAGACCCGTCAGCCAGAGTGCGCTTACCGGTCAGTCAACCGCCCGCTCGAATATGCCCGGTATTTAATGACTCATTCGAAACCGACGGGGTCAAAGGGCGCGGGCGCCTCCCTTGAACATACGGTATAGGAGGATAAACAGATGAGTTTAACGCATTGCAATGTGCATTTCTCACAGCAGCCCGACAAGGTGGCGTATATATCCACTTCCTTGTTGAAAAGCCTTAAATTATCCGGAACCAAGTCCATTCGTCTGCGGCTCGGCAAGGATCAGATTCCCGCGACGATTAAACCGATCCAGAAGGCAGGACGTCATCTATACCTGACCTCGGGCTTGCGTAATGCGATCCGTGTTCCCAAAAGCGGGTCCATCTATTTACGAAATCAGGACGGGGATGTGCAGCTCGGGCCGCTGATCGGCGTGCTGTCTGACGGCAATACCTCCACTACCCGCCCTTTTAGTTCACGTACAGGTTTTATTAAGCAACTGCTGAAAGAAGGCAGCAAGAAATCTTATATTTTCGCCTTCACCCCTCGGGATATCAACTGGCAAAATGATACAATTAACGGCTATTTTCTGTCCTCGGGTGGGGATTTCACACGTAAAACCGTACCCCTGCCGGACGTGATTTATAATCGGCTGCCGAGCCGCCGCTCTGATTTTTCCCCGGCGATCAATCAGTTGCGCGAGCGCTTTTCCCGCAAAAAGATTCCCTTCTTCAACTGGAGCTTCTTCAACAAATCGGATATTTATCATCTACTGGAAAATAACCCGGAGGTCAACCGTTATGTCCCCGAATCGTATACGAACCCCAGCTCAGAGCGTATCCGGGGCATGCTGGACCGTCACCAATTTGCTTATTACAAGCCAAGCGGGGGCAGTCTCGGCAAAGGAATTTACCGTCTCTCCCATGTTCCGAAGCAAGGTTATTATGTGAGGTACCGAAAGAAAAAAAGCAATGTATTGCTACGCTTCACCTCTTTTAACTCCATGCTTCGTATGCTTCAATCCAATCAGGGCCAGTCGTTGAAGGGCTACGTCATTCAGCAGGGCATTCAACTGATTGAGATTGACAATTGCCCAATTGATTTCCGGTTTCATATGCACAAGAACGGCAATAACCAGTGGGTTGTCGTCGGAATTGGAGCCAAAAAGTCTGGACGCGGCAGTGTTACAACTCATATTAAAAACGGCGGTTCCCTTATGACACCGGAGCAGGCGCTGAATCGGGTATTCGGAGACCGGGCAGGCGAGGTACTTCAGCATGCCAAGAACGTCGCAGTTACGCTCGCAGAAGCTATCGAGCACCATCATCATCATCTGCTGGGTGAAATCGGGTTTGATCTGGGCATTGACCAACAAGAAAAGGTGTGGATGTTCGAAGCCAACTCCAAGCCGGGGCGATCTATTTTTCAGCATCCATCGTTGCGTGCGGAGGGTAAAGCATCCGTGGAGCATATTTTGGACCACTGTCTTTACCTCAGTAAATTCCGCAGAAAAGAGGAACTATGAATACCCGGGCGGAGCATAAACCAGTCGTTGCTGTATTGACCGTGCACGATCAAGGACAATTTTTCAAGGGCAATCAGCGCAATTTCAGGGATATTCTTGAAACAGGGACACGAATGGGCTACCAGGTGTACATCGTTACTGTCAAGGATCTGCAGCTGGCATCCGAAACGGTCAAGGGCTATATTTTCAACAAAAGCTCAGAGACGTGGGAGGAACGGGACTTTCCACAGCCACAGGTCATCTATAATCGCATTCCTAACCGCAGCTTTGAACTGAAAACCTCTGTGCGTACCAAACTGGATGAAATTTTGCATGCCTCAGGTGTTGAGCTGTACAATCCGGGTTTTTTTAACAAATGGGAGCTGTTCAAATGGCTGCGCGCCTCGGAATCCACCCGTCATCTCGTTCCGGCGACCAAACGGTTAGGCAACTTGTCTTCTCTGGGGAAAATGCTGTCCACCTATCCGTACCTGTATCTCAAGCCTGAGAACGGCAAAGCCGGAAAAGGGATTATGATTCTTAAATATCGGTCGAACCATCTAATGCCTTACAGGCTGACGATCCAGCATGACAAAAAAAGCGTAACCTACAGGTCGGTGTCATTGTCCCGACTGTGGGGGCGCATCCGCCGGGAAGCGGGTGCGTCACCTTATATCATCCAGCAAGGCATCGAGCTGGCTACTTATCAGAAAAAGCCGTTCGACCTGCGGATCCTGGTGCAAAAAAACGCCCGCGGCTCATGGAGCATTACCGGAGTTGGTGCAAGATTGGCAGGCAAAGGGAGTATTACGACACATGTTCCGCGCGGCGGAAGTGTGGAGGACCCGTTCAAGCTGCTGTCTGCGTTGCTTGGGCCTGAAAGCAGCACGGTCCTGCTGAACAAGATCAAAAGCACGGCCATTCAGATCGCACGCCAAATTGAACGCGGCTCCGGCCTTTCCCATGGGGAAATGTCTATGGATTTGGGGGTGGATACGCTCGGTATTCCCTGGTTTTTTGAAGCCAACGCCAAGCCCATGAAATTCGACGAGCCGGAAATTCGTCAAAAATCGCTGAGACGCATATTCCAATACAGCTCCTATTTGGCCGGACGAATGAAATTATGAGTCAAGGAAGTGGAATCATGCCGCAAATTAGCAATGTTCAACATTTGCCTGCCCGGAGCTGGCTGCTGAGACGACGGCAACTGCTATTTCTGGCCCGAAGCTCGGGCGGCATGCGCATTACTCGCAATGCCTTGCGGCAGCTGGCCGTTTTAACGCCGGAGCAATTAAAATCCCCCGGCTCCTCCCTCCTGTGCGCTTATCTGCGCACAGAGCAAGGGCTGCGGATTGCGGGATTTTGCCTCGCTCTGAATTACGGTGAAGATGCGTGCATCGTGATCGTTCGTCCGCTTTACCGGGGCCGCAGACTGGGCGCTAGACTGCTGTCCGCCCAGCTCAAACAGCTGCGTCGCCTGACGTGCAGCGTGGCCGCCGACAATATGGCCAGTCTCAAAACCTGCTTTCGCGCAGGACTTGTTGCGCATGAAATGACGACTGGACCGACCGGAAAGCCAACCCTCGTATTTCGCGGAGAGCTGTCCGAAGATGAGCAGACGGCAGAGGAAGGTGGAATGCTGTGCCAAAACCTGTCCTAGGCATCATGGCCTTGTATTTGAACAACAAAAAGCAATTGGAGGAACGCGCCATATATGAGCGCATGATTACAGAGGGTAAAAGACTGGGGCTGGATATGTATGTATTCACTCCCGCCGATGTCCATAAGGAACGCAAGTTGCTCCTTGCCCAAATGTATGATCCGCACAGCGGAAAATGGACCCTGAAATGGCGGGAATTCCCGGATATGATTTTCGACCGTTGCCGGGTACAGCGCAGTGAACGATATCGTCAGTTGCAGGAATTTCGGGTGCAATATACAGATCTCGTATATTTAAACCGACCACTGAGTAACAAATGGGCCATTCATCAGCAGCTTGCGAGAAAGTCTGCCTTCCGATCGCATCTCCCTGAAACGGAGCCGTTCACAGGATTTCATAGTGTAAGGCGGATGCTCCGAAAGAATTCATTGGTCTACCTCAAGCCGATTAACGGCACCGGTGGACGCGGAATTTTACGCATTGAGCCTGTTAACAAGCAGGGCGGCCTGTATCTGATCGAGGGCCGCAATCGCAAACGTCATATTATTCCTCAACAGCGGGTGCGTCTGGACCGTCTGGAGCCACGTTTAAGCAATTGGAACATGAATAATTACATTGTTCAGGAAGGGATTCCTGTACAACTGCCGAATGGCAGAGTTCATGATTACCGCATGCTGGTGCAAAAAAATGGTCAGGGGACATGGGAGTTAACCGGATGTGCAGGGCGGATCGGGGCACATCGGAGCGTTACTTCCAATCTGCATGGCGGAGGCAAGGCGGTACCGATGAATCAACTGCTGACACAATGGATTCGTGATGAAAAACAGAGAGAGAGAATCATCAAGCAGGGGGAAAAGCTCGGACTGGATATCGCCGCTTATCTGGAGGAAAGCTATGGGGCATTGTGCGAGCTTGCGCTCGATTTAGCGATCAACAAGGACGGTCGCATTTATGTACTGGAGGTCAATCCGAAGCCAGCACGCGAGGTATTTGCACGTATTGGTGAAAAAGAAACCTACCGCCGCTCTATCGCCAAGCCCATGGAATACGCCTTATGGATCTATCATACGCAAATTAACCCAAAACCTCTGACGGACCACAACACAGAAAGCACAACTGAGAATAAAGCAAAGGAAGGCTCCGCGTAAAAGCGGCCGCCTTCCTTGTTTTATCATTTATTCGACTAACCTCGAATGTTTTTTATATGGGTACGTCAAACATTTCTATTACCAGTAACCTGTACTTCGTAGCTACTCGGCGTTTTTATAAAGTGTGAGCAGCTGCGTGAAATCCGTAATAATCGCATCGGAACCCTTCAACTCGTCGTTTACACCAAATCCAGCATAGGCGCAGCCGATGACTGTTTGTCCGTTCTTTTTGCCTGCCTCCACATCGGAAGAACGATCACCTACCATCCATACGTTTGAAATCCCGTGCTTGCCCAACAAAATCTCCAGCAAATTCACTTTGGAAAGTGTGCTGTATTCACCAGCGCTATACAGTCCTTCAAAAATCGGGACCATTTCATATGCAGCCGCTATCCCTTTTACATAATCCTCCAGCCCGTTACTGGCTACGAACAACCGAACACCCTGCTCGTGGAGGGTCTGGAGTGTTTCTTTTACATGTGGATACAGGGCATGACTTCCGTTCTTCAATCCCTCCAGCTCCAACTGGAGCAGCAGCTCGTCCGCTCTTCTGTGGGCCGCTTCGCTGGCTTCCGGCATTACTCTTCTCCAGATTTCATCCAGCAGCATACCCAAACTATTCAAAATAAGCTCCTCGGGCGGCGTCTCTCCTTCAAAAAGCCCTTCGGCACGCAGCGTATCAAACAGCTTGTGGTACGCAGGAAGCAGCAGCGTCTCCGTCTGAAAAAGTGTACCGTCCATATCAAATACCATAGCCTCAGGTTTCTTCAACACAGGTGCATTGTTCATGTAGTTGTCAGTCATTCCTTTCCTATGTAGGTTTACAGTTCCGACCCCTCTCATGATAAGCAATAAGAGAGGTCCGTGTAAACCTCATTGCGCATACCGTTAACTCTTATATTTTTTCAAAACAGCCCTGAAACAATGCAAACCGCCCCACAAATCCGTATGCAAGGCGTCCGGCGGAAGGTTGAGATCAACGTCGCTCCAGTACGAAAACCCCGTCTGACTCATCCATTGCTCCATCGCGGACAGATTAACCGTAGGGTAATCAAAGGTCAGCAGTAGCATCCCGTCATCCCGCAAAGTCCGGTGAAATTCATACAGGGCAGCTAACGAGTCATCAGGGGTTAGATGCTCCAGTACTGATATACATACAATTTTGTCAAAACTGGCCGCCTCATAAGGCAAGGCGGTTAAATTAGCATGCGCAGAGTGAAGACGAATCGGTAAAATTTCCTGAACACGCTCGGCAGCCTCCTCTCCGATATCCCGGCGCACCTCGGCCAATATGGCATCCACGGAAACGATCCTCATATCCAGATCGCAGGCATAGGCCTGAGTGCAGCGCCGGGCCAGCTCAAACTTGAACGGATGCGGAATACCACATGCCGCGTCAAGCACCGTATCCTGCCCGGACATAAAGTGCAGACACCACTCATACTCATAGGGACGACTCCACCAGCTTTGGGGCAGCCTGTAGATCAGGCTGGAGGTATGGGGGTCAGAATGCACGAAAAAACGGGAGAGGTACGGATCAGCAGCGTTCATGGATATAGCCCCCTTTTTTTAAATGAAAGGTGAAACGGTATGGGTCAGACCATATATTCCCCCAGCCAGTTCAGATCGCCTTTGCCACACAGCATAGCTCATGACCCCGTTTCTCACCTTGAAGTTTGGCCAACAGTCCCATCCGCTCCGTGAAAGTAAGCTCGCCATACAAGGGATGCACCTCTATCAAGGCGTCCAGACCGGAAGGAAGCTGACGGGTGAACAGGGCCACAGGGCGCAGACCGGACTGCGCCAGCAAACGTGTCAGCGTGTGCTCTGAATAATGATACAAATGATCTTCCTCGGTAAATAAAGGCGAGTGAGCACCGTAAGCCTCATTTGTAAACGAGTTTTTGTTGGGTACTGTAATGTATAACGTTCCATCCGGTTGAAGCTGCTCGCGTAAATCCGTTAAAAATGCTACGGGGTCTGCAATATGCTCCAGCACATGCCAGCATGCAACGGCCTCATATTCATGATCCAGGGATAAGGCAGTATCTCCCTCTGTTTCTGGCGCTTCATTCGCCGCTTCTTCTTCTGTTTCTGTTTCTGTTTCTGTTTCTGTCTCTGTATCGCCTCCATTCCAGTAACCCGGCAGCAGATCCACGTCATATTTGTATTTGGCATATGCGCGCGAGTCTATGGAAGGCTCAATGCCCACAGCATTCCATCCACTCTGAAGGGCAGCATGAATAAATTCTCCCGTACCTGATCCAATTTCCAGCAAATTCCCTTTACCGGGACTGAACATATCCAGCAGCATGAGTCCGAAAAGAGCATGGTCCCCGTAGGTCGAAGCGGCTGCACTATCGCGCATGGCGACCCATTTGACGTTATAAATATCTGCGATCATATCCTCAGGCTGTATCCGATCCACATCATTGCGAAAAATAAGCCCACATGAGCCACATCCTATCAATGTAAAATGTTCATACCGATGAAACACCGCCGTATTGGACGAGCCGCACAGTTTGCATGCCATGCCCTGTTCTTCTCCTTTCCCTTCTCTATAAAGTGCGCCCTCTATTTCGCCTTTGGTAAGCGTACGGGAGCCAATAATAGCATGAACACCGGCAATCTTGGCGACAGCACTCGTGTTGACAGGTTTCGTAGGGGTAATAACTTCATGAGCAGGAGCAGTTTCAACAGGGTTGGCAGCGTTAGCCATTTGAACAGCTTCAACAGTATGAATTGCTTCAATTTTATTCTCAGCAGTCGTATCCTCGATATTCATGCCCGTGTTCACATCGGATTTTACGCTGGCAGTGTCTCCGGACTCAGCCTCATGTTTATTGTTCACATCATCCCGGCCCGGGTCTATCCAGAGACTGAGATGGGGAGTTGGGTCCAATATGGACTCATATTGTTCCTTCCACCCATAGCGGGCATCCGGGTCCAGTTGTTGATAGCGTTCATATTTGGATGTGCGAATAGCTGGTGTATACCAGCCCCAGTGCTGGATACGATAGTCGCTAATTTCACTGGGAAGCTCAAGCACATTATCGGGAAATCTCCCGCAATGCAAATATTGCTCTTTCCATTTATAAGGAAATCCATCCCGATACCGAGTTAAAAAGGGACGGTAATAACGATGAGCCTGCCAGTAATCATCATCACGGTAATGCGTGGGAGACCACATATCAAACAGCCTGAAACAAAGGGTATCGGCTTTCGTTCCGGCTAATAAAGCATGCACAGCTTGAGCAAATCGGGATTCAAATATTTCGTCAGCATCCATGTTTAAAATCCATTCCGGGGAAGATGCCAGCGTCTCTCTCCATTGCTGTTTTCGCAGCTCCACTTCATTCGTGAAGGAGGCCCTCTCATTACGGATCAAACGCAGTGGAATCCCTTTTAGCAGATCCCGGCACAATTCACCGCTATCATCACGGCTGCCATCATCAATAATGACCGCTTCATCAATATATTCCCGATGACTTCGAAGCACTTCTGCAAGCTTGCGATCTGCCTCATTGCATACCGTCATGCTCAGTGTCAATTTGGGCCTGGAGACAGGCGGAGCATGAAGCTCACTATGTTGTGGACCGGAGAAAGCTGGTGGCACAACAAAAGAATCCGCAGCATGCTTTGCAAAGACAACAGACTCACGGAGATCTGGTGGAATGGTGATTTCAGGGGATTTAGAGGCAGTATTGGATGGAGAATTTTCTGAAATATTTGAATTTTCAGGAGTGAGTGAAGCTTTTTGATCGTCCGTATTAGCTGTGTCCTGCGTAATAATTCCATTCAGAGTCAGTAGCAGTTGTTCTGCCTTGATGCGGTCCGCTTCGCGGTACAAGTGCATGGCCGGGTAATGTGTATCCACAAAAAGCGAAAACCCGTACGCCGCCGCCCGGATACAAAAATGTCGATCCTCTCCCCAAAAGGAAACGTTCGGGATTTTTCCAAAATGAATTCCGGCTTCCAGCGCCCGTCTGCGAATTAAGGTACAAGCACCCAGACCGCCTACTTCGTATAAACCGGGAACATGCAACTGATGTATAAAATGAAGCTCGCGATGCGCCCGCTCTTCTGCCGACAGCACTTCACCTTCTTCACGATGGAACAGATTGTATTCATCACTAACCCACACTTGAGGCAATAATGCCCCGTCAGGCTGCCAGCGTGTCCAGAAAATCTCAGATACGATATCCTTCTCTGTCTCGACCAGTCTGCATAAAGTACGGGAATGGAGAACCAGGTCTGAATCGACCAAAAATAGCGCGTCGTAATGATGCTGAAGCGCGTAGTCAATGAGACGATTTTTGAACCCGGCCACTTTCCAGACGAGGGAAGGGGGCCAATAATGGGTGTGCTCATTGCTTCGGTTCTCGTATTGCTGCAAGCCTGACAGCGGGGGCAAAACACGCCCCGGAAGCCGGTCCGCAAAATCAGTCAGCCATTGGCTTGAGGCCGGATTGTCATTATCATCCACGAACAAATAATCCGGCAGCACATCGGGTGCTTCCAGCCGCTCCAAAGCCTGAAGAAATAAAACTAATATTTCGGGCTTTTGATGCACCGGGCTGCCGATTAATATACGCATGAGTCGACGCCTCCCATCAGGCGGAAGCCTCATAACCGTTCCTCCTGCTTGCTTTGACGCATACGCTAATTGCGATTAAGCGATAAGGAAGTGAGCGTGATATGAATGGACTTACACCTGGAAATATCGATGAAAACAACATCAATGCACTGCTTGCCTGCATCGCCTTTCAAGAGCTGTCATTAAGTCACTTGATTAATGCTGAGGGTGAAAAAATACAATATGCCGTCGGGACCCTTCCCGGCCTCACACCTCCCGCAGGAAGCATAGCCGAACTGCTGGAAGTAAATAACAGCGTACAATCGGTTTTGAATTGTACGTTTTTAAACGAGCTTGCCCTGCTGGCTCAGCTCCAGTGCCTGCTCAATCCGCCAGGCATTACCGGGGCAACCTGTTGTTTTCCGTTTGGAAGCACAGGGCCTACGGGGGCTACAGGTGACACCGGAGCTACTGGAGTTACGGGAGTTACGGGAGCGACAGGCGCCACAGGCACTGCGGGCGCTACCGGGGCTACTGGGCCTACCGGAGCCACAGGCACCGCGGGGGCGACAGGACCTACCGGAGCCACGGGCACCGCGGGCGCTACTGGGCCTACCGGAGCTACAGGCAACAC
>NZ_JBSQBM010000024.1:0-5977 GCF_059417685.1 Paenibacillus sp. LT-B23
TCCCGGAGAGTAATCGCACCGTTATCTTCCAAGATATACCCTGCATAACGCAAGATTTCCGGGTCGTGAATCCTGTCAAGCCTTTGCAAGATCACTGGAATAAATTCCGTTAAATCCGCATTTTTACTGGAAGCATGTAGAATCTGTAAAGCTTGCAGAAAATCCTCATGCCCATCCGATTGCAACAGCTCCAGAAGATATTTTCTACCCGCGTCAAAAGAAGTTTTGCAGATTAGCCAAATGGCTGTGGTCCGATTTTTTGAGCTTTGCTCCGCAATATTCTTCAAAAAACCAAGGGTTGGCTGAGAGATTTCCTTAAACTTGAACATTCCATCAAGCGCTTTTACTTGGATTTCTTCGTTTGGAGCGCTCTGATAAATCTGGATCAGCGCATTCTCATCACCCGACATTCGACTGCCAAACCACCCGATATCATAATCCAGAATAATTTCATCCAGCCAGCGCTCGTACCAGTCCAGAAAGCTGTCTTCATAGACAAAGAAAAAGGGATGATTGGGATGAAAATCGGAGGTGTACATAATTCTCCCCCTGTGTTTCCCTTCAAGTACGAGATACATGTCGTATTCGCAGCCTTGGGTGCCTATGCACAACATGCCGCCCAACACCTTATTACAGGTGTCGTCGTATTCCTCATCGGGAATGTCCTCCTCCTTGGTCAGGGGCTCAATCAGATGGTTCCATTCCTCTTTGGTCATCCCGGGATGCAGAACGGATTTTGCAAGGAGTGCCTGGCGCTCGGTGTAGGAAGTTGCCTTTTCAATCGGATAAATTCCATAATAGGGTCCGGCGCCTCCGTTGCCGACTTTCGTTAAAAACTGCGCGTAAGGCTCAGGAAGTGTGACATGATTGTGGACTTGCCAGTCCGCCAGCTCTTTTGCTGTAAGCTTCTCTTTAACCCTATATTGATGTGAGGATGCTCCAAACACCGAGAAATCCGCGTCTTTGCGCATGGCTTGACTCAGTTTGTTTTTTATTCGATCCAGTTGCGTTTCTTTCTTCCCAAACCACATATTTGAACCCTCCTGTTGACTATAGCCAGGTTTCCTCTATTTGCTTATCCAGCAATTTTATTATTTTTCTATGGGTCTTACCTATCTTAAGTAAGTATTTACCAGTATACAACTGGTGCAGCAAACAGCTTGGACTACTGTCAATAGAATGGACACCCCAAGTGGAGAATTTCAAGCGGGTTTTCGGTACAACCGTTCATACTGATTTGGAGATACATAACCCAGAGAAGAGCCGATTCGTTTCCATTATAAAAGCATGTAATATATTCGAAATCTGCTTTCTTACTTATAGTTTAACAAATTTATTTAAAAAATGCGTATACATTTCCCTAACTATCCGCTTCTGATACGGTTCACCGCGCTGTCTGTAACGGCAAGTTTTTAGGGCCATCCTTTGTCGGATGGCCCTACTTTGTAATCACATACGTTTAAACCATGAAGCACCATCGAACGCCAAACTTATCAACAAACGAGACTAAACATTGGACCAATTGGTGAAATTATTTTACTACAACGACCAGTTAAACCCAGTCTTCGCTTTCATTAGCGAATCTTTGTAAATCATTCATAAAAACAGATGCATGGTAGCCATCACAAACAGAATGATGAATTTGTAAAGAGACAGGCAGGAATAAATCATCATTTACTTGGGAGTATTTTCCCCCAGTTATTATTGGTAAGAGAAAGTTTCCACTATTATTAATATTTAAGTTAAACGCTTTAAAAGAACTCCAAGGAATCATAGATATCGGAATATTATTATCTGGTATAGGTTCTTTTGGAAATAAACTACCTGTACCATTGTATTTTCGGACATCCTTTTCATACTGAAAATGAAACTCTGAAAAATTGTTCATATTTGGCGACCAAATGGCTGAAAATGTATGTGTCCTATTGTCAAAAATAGTATAACAAGGACAAATCTCTGCCCAATAACCTAAATTACCCTCTGAGTTAAAACACGTTCTAAATTCTCTGTGAGAATTAACTATTCTTGTAACCATAAAAATAAACGCAGGATATAACTTATATCCCTTTTTCTTTAAGTTCTTCATTAGAACAGTAATATTAATTTCATTCGTCATACTGAATGTTGTCTGTTGTTGTAAATAATGTTCAAAGTATTCTTTTCGATACCAATTGTCACGATTAATAATACTGAATTTCATATTCAACGCCCCCTAATATAATTAATTTAATATTAGGAGGCTACTTTCACTGCTTTTTTCATATCAGTCATCCTTTTTAATATTTTATGCCATTATATCATCAAGTATATCTAACACCCTCTGAGCCATCTTTCACAGGCAGCTCTCTCACTGGAGTAGCGCCTAGCCTTTATTGCATAACTTACAACAAGTCCATTTTTATATCAGCCTCTCCATGAATTAAATGTAGTCGCTAGCATTGTCTGTATA
The DNA here is from genome assembly GCF_059417685.1 of Paenibacillus sp. LT-B23. Classification (NCBI taxonomy): domain Bacteria; kingdom Bacillati; phylum Bacillota; class Bacilli; order Caryophanales; family Paenibacillaceae; genus Paenibacillus; species Paenibacillus sp. LT-B23. The sequence continues at coordinate 2,450 of NZ_JBSQBM010000024.1, forward strand.
TTTTTCAGGGTTTGGCGATTGATAAGTTACCAGGCACAAGCTCAGTGTCTACAAATTCCTTCAATAACTGTGCTTGCTCGTATTCCCCCATGTGACTTTTGAACCAATCAACCTAAGAATATGATTGGCATCGACGATTACTTGTGTTCCGGCTAACTTAGTTTTTCCAGCAAGTGGATTAATTGATGTTGGCGGAGGTGGAGCTCCTGGCTTCCAGGTTAAGTTTTTATACGCACCGACATATTGCAACCAAGTATGCTCATCAATACCAAAAGCTACATCGTCCCACTTAAACGACCACCTGCTCAAAGCAGGTTGATTTTGACATGAATGTCAACGACTAAAGTCGTTACCTAAGACTAAAGTTCTTCTGAAAGTCCATACGCTGAAGCGCATTGGTATTGAAATTCGTAGCTCTTATTATTTTTTGCCCTACTTATGATACGGTTCAGCTTAACTTACGTCTCTATCAGCGAAATTGCTAAAGGAGCTGCATCTGTCAGCTCTTTTAGCAATTTCGATCTGGTGTGCGTATTGTCATTTTCCGACCTATTTATCCACTGGAATACTCTGAGCAAAACGAAACACATTATGAGGATCGTACTTTCGTTTCACCTGCTTCAATCTGCCAAAGTTCACGCCATAATACGCCTTGGGCCAGTTCTTAATCTGCAGATCGGGAAAATTCACATAATCCCCTTTAACAAAGGGACGTAACGCTCTGCGAAACCTTTCCACCCACTGAATATTCCGCTCCTGCTCCCCATTGTTTCTCCAGCGGGCTGACAGTTCGTAGATTGTCTCAGCCTTCCGATGAGGATAGGCCGTTGCAGTAGGCAATACTCGACTCACCGCGCTTCCTGCACCACCTAAGCATTGACTCCACACGCTAGAATGTCTGTTGGGTGCTTTGGATAAAAAGTCACGTATAATTCGTACTCCTTCAGGCGGCAAAGCTTGGAACCCGTAGGCCCCAGTTATTTTAAACTTCGGTTCCAAATTCAGGTCCGATTCGGCAAAAAATTTGGTTGCTTCAATAAAAGGTACTGTCTTCACCATCACCTTCACCGGAGTGCCTGCTCGCAAGAGCGGTCTAATCAATCGACGCAGCTCCTCTGCACCGCCAAGCAATTGCCCAGTAGATACAATGGTTCCCACCTGCTTGGCAGCCACCTCAATTGTTGAGGTTAAGCGGTTCGTGACAGACGGGGCCCAGCGCTGCCAAGCCGGTAACACCTTCTCAAGATCACTCCATTTCCACGTAATACTGTAAATAGATACCGATGAGATCGGTCTAACCCGAAATGTATATTCTGTAGCAACACCAAAGTTCCCTCCCCCTCCGCCTCGTGATGCCCACAACAGATCGGAATGTTTCTTCCTGTTTGCCACAATCGTCTTTGCCCCATACCGTCCCGAAGCTACGACCATCTTCACTTGTTTCAAGTTATCGCACGTAAGTCCATATTTGCGGGAAAGAAGTCCAATGCCTCCTCCCAGGGTAAGCCCAGCTACGCCTACGTCGGGCGCAGTCCCCGCCGGAATGGCCACACGCTTATCCCACAGCTTTTTGTACACACGGGCAAGTGAATTTCCCGTTTGTACAATGGCCACTCTATTTTTTCGATCAACCTTAACCTTATTCATCTCGCTCACATCGATAATAATACCGCCATTTACAGCCGAGAAGCCTTCATAGCTATGCCGCCCGCTGCGCACTCGCAGCCGTATGCCCCGTTCACGAGCCCATTTGACTGCGTTGATCACATCCTGAGTTCGTTGGCAAAAAACAATGACCCTTGGAAATTTGGAAAAGCGCCTATTGAACTCCATTCTGGCCGTATTGTATGACGGATTGCCCGGAATTACGATCCTTCCGGTTAATCGTGTACTTTTCTTTTTCAACTTTTGTGCCATCTACTTTACACCATCCCTGCTCATGACATAAGCCTTTCTCATCAACTTATTTCTATGTAGGGACACCTGTCCTAGTAACGGCAAACGCCCAGTTTATATCGTAAAAGTAGAACAAAGACGTGGTAGGTGTATAAGTTCTTCATTCATCAGGTAGCCCACCTTTTGCTCAATCAATCCTGTAATAAACCTCCTTTAAGTAAAACTATTTAAGAGCTGCACATCTTACAGAGCATTTAAATGTAGTATACTGTAGTATTCTTCACTAATTTCCTAGATTCTACAGGTGGCTAACATGACTAATAAGGGATGATCCATTTCCTTGTCTGTATGAAGAGGATATGCTGGAGGTGCATTTGCTTAAGGAACGAAACGGTGGCGTCAGATGGAGAGATTGGTCACAAAAAAATAGAAGAGAGGCACTAATGCCCTGCCTCTCTTCTATAACGCATATGAAGCAGCTTGACACCGTGTTTCAATATCGTCATTTACGCTTTCGGGCGATCACCGCTAACCGGCCGTCCTCGGTTGAGTATTCACACGTAGACAGTACAATAAGCTTGTCGCCATATCGGGCTGTCACGCCCGTATCGTAAAGAGCGAGTTTTTTGATGTTCTGAATATATGAGTCAAACTCGGCGGGCGTACTTACCTTCTTAATCTGGTAGTATTTAAAAACGTCGTCCGATTTGCGATAAACTTTTGACAGAATAACGGCAACAATTTCATACTCTTCCTTTTCGTAAAGCGTGCTGAACTGGAACGTAGCATGCTCTTTATAAAAGCTTTCGTTCTTGTACTTCATTAAATCTTTAAACATCCAGCCGCTTTTCATGTGGTGTCCGTGAATCAGCAAAATGTCCGAACCGTTGGTCCGGCTATGCGCGTCCAAAAAGGGGAGGCCCCCTTTGTTTTCCTTTTTATCGAAATCATGATTGAGATAGTACTCCGCATCCTGTGGATTCTGCATGACTGGGTACTCAATTCGGGTGCCGTCAATCTTCAGCCAGCCGACGATGTCCGAGTTCCTCTCGTAAAGCTCTTGAAATTCGGGAAGCATAACCGGCTCATTCGCCTTATTGAACAAAAGGGAGGGGAATGCATCCCCTCCGCCTTTGTCCGACCCTTCCTCCCAAACTTTTGTCAGCTCTTCGATTTTCTGCTGCTCGGCATAATCCCCCAGAAAGGTTCTCGCAATATTAACGAGGGAAAATACCAACAGAAGGGAGGAAACGGCGATAAGAAACTTTTTAGTTTTGCTCATTTTCTTACCGCCTTCCCGGTCACTGGATGTGCTTTTTCTTCTTGTTACCGAGTAGACAGAACCCAATCGTCATCAAGGACATCAGCGCCAAAACCATATAGAAGATTGGCGATACGCTGTTGTCTCCGGTTTTCGGAGCATCGTCCAGCTCGTTGCCGACGTTGTCGGTTCCGCTGTTACCGTTGTCGGTTCCGCTGTTACCGTTGTCGGTTTCGTTGTTGCCGTTGTCGGTTTCGTTGTTGCCGTTGTCGGTTCCGTTGTTACCGTTGTCGGTTTCGTTGTTGCCGTTGTCGGTTCCGTTGTTACCGTTGTCGGTTCCGTTGTTGCCGTTGTCGGTTCCGTTGTTACCG
>NZ_JBSQBM010000024.1:6077-97739 GCF_059417685.1 Paenibacillus sp. LT-B23
CGTTGTTACCGTTGTCGGTTCCGTTGTTGCCGTTGTCGGTTCCGTTGTTACCGTTGTCGGTTTCGTTGTTGCCGTTGTCGGTTCCGTTGTTACCGTTGTCGGTTCCGTTGTTGCCGTTGCCGGTTCCACTGTTACCGTTGCCGGTTCCACTGTTGCCGTTGCCGGTTCCGCTGTTACCATTGCCGGTTCCGCTGTTACCATTGCCGGTTTCGTTGTTGCCGTTGTCGGTTCCGTTGTTGCCATTGCCGGTTCCGCTGTTACCGTTGCCGGAGTTGCCGCCGGAGCCGCCACCGGAACTGATCGGCTTCATTGGCACGTCGTATTTTATAATGTCAAAATCGACAGAAATCGTATCACTCCGGTGCGTCTCATATCCGTCCTTCGTTACGATCAGATAGTAATCCGCTTCAGGAAACACCATGTACGCATAGGAGCCATTTGCATCGCTATCCTGCTCCGGGCTCTCGTTGTTGTGCGGTGGAAAATTCGGAACCAGAGGAAGCGTTACTTTCGTACCCGGAATGCGGCCGTTATCTCTATTCCGCTTCGTATCCGCATAATACAGTGTAACTTTGGCTCCGTCAATTTTCTTGCCAGTGATGGCATCTCCTGTCGTTTCATCATAAACCGTACCATAAGGGTCGACCAATTCCTCGGAAATATTCAGCTCTCCGTTAGCTTTCACGTCCAGTTGCGTCACTTTGAGGAGCAGTTCCTCGCCGGTCTCAGCTTTATAGCGAACTTCCATTGTGTACTTCTGCTCGCTTAGCCCTTCCACAGAGAAAGTTCCGTTCGAAGCCATCGGAAACGCCTTAGGACGACCGTTCTCCTTAATATAATTGCCGTCCTTATCCTTCAAATAGATATGCATCTGGTTGGTAAACGAATCGTTGAATAGCTCTTTTGCTCCATTCAGCTGCTTGAACAGAACGATCCCTACCGCCGTAATGTCCGCCGGAACGGTCTCGTCCGTCACGCTGCCGTCCACATTTGCTTTTTGCGTGAACTCGACAGGCACACCCTTCCCACCTACCTGATACCACTTCGTATATGTGATCGTATAGTCGGTATCCGCTGCGGCTGGGACTGAATATTCACCCTTCTCATTTGTCTTCGTCTGAAGCTCCTTGCCTGTGTTCAGATCGGTCACCGTGATGGGGGCATTCGGAATGACTTCTCCTGTGTTGTTATCACGCAGCACGCCTTCCAGATACGGGCGGGTATTGACAAAGTGTGCTTCGGCCGCTTTTTTCTGTGGAATGGTGCCTGTGCGAACGAGACTTTCAGGATCTGTCACATAGCCGTCTTTCGTATAATCATCCTGGGTCACCTTATACTGGAGATATGTCGGAAGTCCTTGCACAATGAGCGTCTGGCCATCAGTAAGCTCGAAGGTCTCTCCGCTCTTGATCGTGCCCTTACTGCCATCCGACTTCACATAAGAGTAGGATTCGTTCGCTCTCTCGCCTGTGAAGGTGACTGTGTACTTGAACGGCTTCTTTTTGTCGTCGTCTTTGCCTTTAATCTTGTTGCTGATTAGCAAGTCGCCCTCCAAGACTCGCACGTTCGTAAACGGGGCATCTTCATCTTTGCCCTCCATGACTCCGGTATAATACCGTTCCTCAGGAATGGTCACGTATTCGTCGGCTGTGTATTCCTTCTGGGTAATTGTGTATTTCAGACCCTTAGGCAGACCCGAAATATCCAGTGTCTCTCCATCCTTGAGCTTGAAGGTATCGCGGGACTTGATCGTACCTGTGCCCCCGCCCGACTTCAAGTAAGAGTAGCTTCCATCCTTGCCTGCATCCTCAAAGACGACGGTGTACTCGAACACCTTCGTCTTGTCGCCGCCGTTGCCCATGACCGTATTGCTGACGGTCAGTTTGTTGACGGTCCGTTCATTGATGAAATCCGCCTTGTGGTCGCCTTTATTCACGATTGTGCCGGACAGCTCTCTCGTCTCCGGCGTGGTGATATAACCGTCAACGGTCGTATAATCGGCCTCGGTTACGGTATAGACCAGATCCGCAGGCAATATCGGGAGCGTCACAGATTCCCCGTGCTTGAGGGTAATCTTATCTCCGCTCTTGATCGTGCCAAACGTATTATCCGGCTTCTTATAGGTGTACTCTCCGTCCTTGCCTTCGCCGGTAAAGGTCAAGGTGTATTCAAATTCCTTGGAAGAATCGCTGCCGTTTCCTCCAACCTTATTGCTGATAGTCAGCTTTCCTTGCGCCGGCGTAGGTACGACCAGCGGATTATCAGAGGTTACTTTTACGCCATCTACCCAGATGGGCTTCCCGGGCGTATTCCCTACGTACACCTGATAAATTCTTGTAGTCGGCAACCATGTCGTTGTGTCAATATAAGTTTCCTTCAGCTCATAATACCCTGGATCTGGGAATAGCAGATTAAGTTTCCCTCCGCTATCGGTTGTTCCTTTGGCGATTTGAGTTCCATCGTCCTTCTTATAGAGCGTAAACTCTACGCCTTTTAGCGGATTGCCATTAGGATCCACCTTTTTCAGGGGCAGCAGGGCATTGGAGCTTGAACTGCCGGCTACGTCCGAACTGTCCAGCGTGCTTTCGCTTCTGGCACTGACAGATTTCAGATTGTCATCACCCTCCAGCTTTACCTCGTTGCCCATTTTGTCTCCGGCTTTCGCTTTAGATGAATCAACCTCTGTTTGGTACACAAACTGGTAAAACTTATTAGGGTCGTTCATTTTGAATTTTAAAACTGTGGTGCCTCCCGCGCCTGGTGCAGCTTCTACCTGAACTTCAGCATTCGGGTCGCTTAGATCCAGTGCTGCGCCCTCTCGTTCCAGAGCACCGCTGGCAGTCAGTTTAGCACGATAGACTGCCATACTAGGCGCTGTCAGCACAAGCTTTCCGTTTTCTTCATAGCGCAGATTCATGCCTGCACCTAGGGTATCCTGCAGATAAACGCCCTGCTTCATGTTAAATGGCGGGGTATAGTTCACTGTCCATTCCAGCACCCCTGGAACTGGCTTAGTTACCGACTTGCCCAAGGTCTGAATAGGTACGATAATCTTACGTTGTTCAGTGAGAACCTTTTCCTCTCCGCCCCATGTCATATGAAGGTCAGCTTTATTATACAACACCTGCTTGGTTGTGCCGTTTGTAGTGTATTCCTCTAAATATTTGCCTAATGCCACATTGGATGGTCTTGCCTTTACCAAAATGACATAAGGACTTTCCAATTTAGAGAAGGTGAAAGTTCCTACGTTTCCATTATGGGAGAAGTTTACCACATGAGCATTAGTGCCTGGTTCAATAATTGTTTTGGCGTCGTTTCTGACACCATACTCGGTACCTCCATTATTGTCCGAGTAGCCTTTCCAAAGCTCAACATCTTTGCTCTCAGAAAACGGAACGAATTCCCAGCCTTCAGGCAGTGTATCCACTAGCTTGATGTTGCTGATTACTCGGCTACCACCGTCCTTAGCCATTTCTTCTGTGTTGTATCCTGGCATATTCACCCCTAAGCGGAATGTAACAGTCTTGGTTGTCCTGTCATAGCCAGAAATCGTCCACGCTTCATTGCTGTCGTTTCTAATGTAGCTACTTACGTTATTTGGATTAACATTTTCAAGTGTACCATCTGCTTTCAATGGCTTCGACGCAAAGAGCATATCCTTGTTCAGCATACGCAGATGAAGATTAACAGCGTTTTGCGCAGCAGTTTTTACGGTTTCGCCGTCAAAGAGCAAAGCCCGATTCCAACTTGTTTTCCCTGCATTAATATCCTGTCTGAAGAGGATATCCGGCTTGGTCTCAAGTGAACGGAAGCTGAAGGATGCAGCTTTGTCGGTGTATCCGGTTACCTTGATCAAATCGGCCACGACTTCACCGTTCACTGTCAAAGGGATAACCTTCAAGGTTAAGCCGTTTGTGCTCTTGAGGGTACCTTCGTGATATTGCTTCCAAAGCTGAGCAGTATTAACATTTGCCTTGATTTTCGCAATCGTTTCCGCGCTCACCTCACCGGTTGCATCCACTGCGTTGTCCAAGACGTTCAAATCTCCGCCATGCACCAGCACATCGTATACCGCCGCATTTGGCAGGGCATACTGTGGCGTTAGATTAACGCTCCACGTGATGCCGCCCAGGTTATAATCCTCCATTGAAACAGATCCATTTTTTGTAAAATCATGCGCACCAATAGTAACGATTGCCTCGTCAGTTACTGCGGCAGGTCTTATACCAGTTATCACATCATTGTTCTGAATACCGCCTGGTGTGTCCAAATTCCAGTTAGCGCGTGGATCGATTCTGAAATTTGAACCGTTTTTCACCTTAGTCTTAATCACTAGTTCCACTTTACCGTTAATGTCCCCAAAGGAATAAACACTGTTCGCATCCGGTGCAATTGATTGTACCTCAGATGCAGTGCCATCCACCCATGTCTGCCATGTGGCTGAAGTAAAATCCAGCCCTTCAGGTAGTACATTTGTGATGGTAAAGTTCTTTAAACCTTTTTTGTTATACTGGTTAACAGTGACTTTCCATGTGGTTGTTTCATTAGGATTGTCATACGAGGCGCTGGCTTGAATCCAGTCGGGTGCGAAAGAAATTTCCTGACCTGCCTGCACCAACATATTATTGTCCTGTCTCAGTTCCACTTTGCCATTCATATCCCGATAGCTGCGACCAAGATTGCCTGGCGGATTCCGGTGCTCGTAATAATAGGCTTCCTTTGGAATCCATGTTTTATATTCAACCTTTGGATCTACACCTGTTCCCTGTGGGAAAGTGTAAGTCAGCGATCCGTCTGCCCCAATGTCTGGAGTTACATTTTGGTCATTTACTTTGAATGAATCCTCCATATAGATACCGCGGACATTTCCAAAGCCGGTATTATAAGTTGAAGGATTCGTATAAAACGTCTTCCCGTCTAGCGGTAATTTGATTGTTTTATCAAACTGATCGAATGCAGATACGCTTGACTGCCAAGTAATCGCTCCCTCAACAAATTGTGCCGGTTGAATTCCGCGATAACTATACTGATCCCACCTGATCATTCCAGGCGAGCTTAAAGTAATGCTATACGCTGCTGTAACATCTGGGTTCTCTAGCTGATAAGCACCGCCAAAGATGTTGATAGGCTTTGTATCGCCATACTCCATTCCCGTTACATCTGCATCGGCAGTAGTTACAAAGCTGAAGACAATACCTCGTCCAACACCATTGAAAAAGTTATCATCACCGTTAAATACAATCCTGATGCTATTTGGAGTGAAATAGGCGGTACCAAGCTGTTTCATACCTGATTCAGTCTGTGCATTCAGGGTTTTAATAGTTGTCGGCAACACCACTTCCTTGAAGTAGTCTTCTCTTTTCAGCTCGATCCAGTCACCCTTCTGAATGTATAGGTCGAGATTCGCATTTGTCGGATTAGAGTCATCACCATTCACTGGCACCTTCAGACCTTCCGATTTGAGAGTAAATGGCTGTCTACCCTGAATAATACCGTTTGGATCAATAACAGCATTTCCCTGCGTCACTTCCAGCGGAAAGGTTGAATTAGCTTCCATGAACACCGCCGTTTTGTCCGTCGGGACTGCCGCCATCGCTACGAGATTGGCCGGCATAGCGAACACCGCCTCTGGTACTGGCAACGGTTCGGTCGGCGGAGCGTACACTGCCTCAGATACCGACGACGGTTCGTCCGCCGTCCCGAAACCGTCTGACGTTCTCTCCGCAAACGCGACAGCAGAGAACGTCACCGTCTGCAAGAAAAGCAAAACTGCTAGGCAGAGAGATAGCACAGCTTTGCTCAAACTGCGTTTTCTTTTCAAACAAATTACCCCTTTATTGCCAGATTTTTTTCTATATCGAGCTCATTTCCTCGATTTAACCGCTCAAGCGAATAAACATATGCTATTGGCTTGATCCCAGCAGCCTTTATATCATCGAAACTCTTGCGGAGTTCCAGATGAACGTGTAAGTGCCGTGGGGTGCTGGCTGTTGATCATGTTTAGTAGCTATCTTCCCCTCTCCTTCGATGGTCTTTGCTACTTACATACTGCAAACGGCAGAATACGCACAGTTTACACAATGTATTTCAACATTATATTACGAGGGACCTATACAAAATCTAAACAACCGCTCGACAATATGAAGCGTGAAACTCAATTTCCACCATCACATGCGGTCCAACCATCCGTTCAGTTGATTATTCTTGGAACTAGATATGCTTAAACCGTCTGCCGAGATGTAACTTGCTAAGTTCCCTCTTTTTCACCTCCTCTTAGAAACTGATTGGCCTGCTGGTAGATGTAGTAGTTCCTTCTTCCTAGTATCTTAGTTTCGCTGTAGACTATCATCACAAAAAAACTCTCAGATGTAGGACACCGATTATAGGACATCTACATATAGCTAGCCTATCTTAGTTCTTTTTTCATATTTTAAATTTGAGACAATTTACCTACTCAGTGTAAGCCAATAAACTTTTTTCGACAAGACTTGGAAAACATACTTCTAGTATCTTGTCTGACAATGTTGAAGAATATCTGCTTTTTCAAAACACAATTTTATTGTGATCCTTAGGAAATCAGCTCATGAAAACTACATTTTCACCAAACTTTTTTCATAGTTTAAATCGTAAGACGTGGTCGTTTATCTGAGCAAGAAGAACAAAATAACTCTAAAACTTAAAGTCTCAGAGGCAATGAATCCCTATTTTCAAGTTAAGTTAACCTTTTTTGTCGAAAGACAGCTAATTAGCGGGGTGAAAAAAATCCATCAGAATGATGAAACTATTTGGGACGCTGATCTGTCTAACATACATTACACAATAAACAATGAAAGTCGAGGTATAACCAGCAATGGGGGTGTATCAACTGAACAAAGCAAACGCGTCGTTAACCGAACAACAGTTTAGCGATCGGCTGATGGGATGCAAAGAACGAATGTACCGGATTGCATACTCATACGTCAAGAATCAACAGGATGCGCTTGAGATCGTATCAGAGGCATCGTATAAGGCTTTTCTCTCATATAAGAAACTGGAGAGTCTGGACTATGTAGAAACTTGGATTGCGAGGATTGTCATCAACTGTGCGATTGATCACTTAAGGCGGAAGAAGAAATATACGTATATAGAGGACAGCCAACATTCGCTAACATCCGCAGATTCGAATATAAGTTTGGAAGAAAAGATGGATTTGTACGAGGCCCTTGAAGTTTTGAAGCCTGAGGAAAGGTCCTTTATCATTCTAAAATTTTTTGAAGGCCAGCGATTCAAGGATATTGTGAGGTGCTTTCACTTTCAGAAAATACTGTAAAAAGCAAGTTTTATCGCATTCTCAATAAGCTCAAATTACAACTAACGAAGAAAGAAGGTTGAAGCAGATGTATGGTAAAGAAAAATATGATGAGATCGAAATTCCGTCCAGTCTTTCAGAAGTGATTCAGAATGCTCGCAAGCGTGCACATAAAATGAAACGGAATAGACGAGTGTGGCGCGGTTCTTCTTTGGTTGCGGCCTGCGCGGCTATGGTCATTACAGTTAATGTGCCAACCGTAGCTCTGGCGCTGTCTGATGTACCAATCATCGGGTCTGTCGTGAAAATCTTTCAAATAGGCGGCGGGGGACAATCCACAGATGGGGCAGTCGCAACAACCAAACAGGAAAGCGACTCGTTAAGCATTCATTTCAAGGTCGATGGCAATCAGCTTGCGTCTGCTCCAGCCTACACCGTAGAGCGACTTGCAGGTCCAGATCGGCTAGTTTTCACCTTTAACGGAGTACGTGAGCTTGATTATGCCAAAATGGAGAAGGATATTCGAGCTCTTAATTATGTGAAAGATGTATATCGTAATATTATTCTGGATGATTCGGCAGTCCGCTTTGTAATTGAGCTTAAGGAGAATGTGGATTATTCCGTATCAGAGTATAAAGATCCTGGCTACATCCAGCTTAAGCTGTTCTCTGCTGCAAACCGTTCGCAGCCGCGAGAGTTGTTCTTTGTGCGAAGTGAGGACATGGAAGAGGGGGAAGCACTGGCCATGCTGGCTGAACAGTTTCATGATAAAGGAAGCAGCATGGTTAAAACCCGCACCGGCAAGTTTGCTGTGGTAATGGGCAGCTTTGACAACCTGGCGCAAGCAGAAACGTTGTTACAGCAAATGAAACAGCAAAAAGAAGAGGAGACTGTAAGCCAGCTTTATGTAGATCATTGGATGAGTAATGCTAACCCAAAATAGTAGCTTGATCCTATCCTACCTATAAAAGACCTACACCCTCAAAACCCGCTGCTCTAGAATGCTTCAAAAAACAATCGAGGCATACATGGAAAAATTGAATTTTTAAAACCGTTAATCTGAAAATGATCAACGGTTTTTTTGTTCCCTTCTATTTGTTATGCGATTATCATCCCCATGACCAAAATGTTCAGCAAAGTAGATCTTCACGCCATGTGTGGTTTCCAGGTTCGCGTAACAGGCGAACTCTTTACCTCGATCTTATGATATGGTTCAATGAATCTTCTCAACAGCACATTATTAGATTTACTACTCACGATAATTTCTTAGTTGCCTAGTTTCCTAATAGATCATTCAAGGTTCTAATTCAAGGTGCATCTTGGCTTCTGCCTCATCCCATGGCACCGAGTAACCCGCCCCCTTGGCGCAAAAGATAGAGGAGGAGGTATACAGTGGGTCTGCCCCTTTGCGGTAGCCCATCCGCTCTATAACTTCCTCCGTATTATGGCAGCGGTCGTAGCCACTGAACACGCAGCGGATACTGCCTCGTCCATGCGTAAAGGATGCAAATTCGGCACTGTAGTTCATGAAAGTCGACACGGGCACCCTGCCCGTGACCACCGCTTGCATTCCGGTTGTCTGCGGCGGATTAAAAATACCCGAAGCACGCTGAATATCGGACAGCACCCTGCCCATTTCATCGATAGCGACCTTGATTTTGAAATCGTAATAGGGCTCCAACAGCACGTTGTCCGCCTTCTCCAGACCCTGCCGTAGTGCTCGAAAGGCAGCCTCACGAAAATCGCCGCCATGGGTATGTTCTTTATGCGCGCGGCCCCTCAGCAGCGTAATGTTCACGTCGGTGACCGGCATGCCGGTCAGCAGTCCGTGATGCTCCCGTTCATAGAGATGATTCCGAATCAGATTCTGATAGCCAACATTCAGATCATCGGCATGACATTTGCTATCAAACATGATGCCGTTGCCCCTTGCTCCCGGTTCAATCAGCAAATGCACTTCCGCATAATGCCTGAGCGGTTCGAAGTGGCCGTACCCTTTCACAGCCGATTGAACCGTTTCCTTATACAAGATTTCCGGTTGTCCAAAAGAGATAGCAAAGCCAAACCGCTCTCTAACAAGCTGCTCCAGCACTTCCAGCTGAATCAATCCCATGACGCGGATAGAAATCTCCTGCAATTTCTCATCCCAAACGACGTTCAGGGACGGCTCCTCCGCCTCCAGCGTGCGAAAAGCACCGAGTACCTTTTGTACATGTATCGAATTGTCGAATAATACCTTCGATTGTAACGTCGGCTCCGAATCGTAAGCTAACTTGTCCGATATCGACCCCAGGCCTTGTCCGGCCACGGCGGCGGACAATCCGGCAACCGCAAACAAATCACCAGCTTCCACTTGTTCTATCGGCTGCGATTTAAGGCCGTTAAACTTGAAGAGCCGCGTAACTTTTTCGTCATATTGAACTCCGCCGCTCTCGTAACTAAGCTGTTCTCTCACCTTCAGCCGACCACCCAGCGCCTTAATGAACGTGAGTCTCGCTCCGCCTGCATCGTGCCGAATTTTATAAACCCGCCCCTGGAACGAAGCATTCTCGTCATAAGTGGTTGTCGTCAACAGATGCAGCTGATCCAGAAATTCAATGACGCCTGTATCCTGAAGCGCAGAGCCGTAAGCACAGGGGAAGAGAAGACACGCCGCTATCATCCTCTGCAAAGCCTCCAGCCAGAAGCCGTAATCCTCTCTTCCCTCCAGGAATGCTTCCAGCAAAGCTTCGTCCCGCTCCGCCATGGCCTCCCGCAGCGGCTCGCCGACTATGCCGTCAGCGAAGCTCTGTGTAATGCAGCTTACTTCCCCCGTCAACTGCTGACAGATATCCGCCTCGGTTCTGTCTGCGTCCGCGCCGATCCGATCCGTCTTGTTGATAAAGAAGAACGTCGGAATCCGATGCTTGCGCAGCAGCTGCCAGACCGTCTCAGTATGGCCCTGGACACCTTCAACTGCACTTACAATCAGAATGGCATAATCAATGACCTGAATCGCCCGCTCCATCTCCGGGGAGAAATCGACGTGTCCGGGCGTGTCTATTAAGAAATAGCTATCTCCTTTATATTCTATTACCGCCTGATCTGCGAACACCGTAATACCCCTTGCCCGCTCGATGTCGTGGCTGTCCAGAAACGCATCCTGATGATCCACCCGCCCCCGCGACCGGATACTGTTCGTATGGTACAGCAGCTGTTCCGCAAAAGTTGTCTTACCTGCATCCACATGGGCGAACAGGCCAATCGTTAGTCGCTTCATAGAATCCCACTTTCAACGCTTCTTGTTAATACTGCTCATTTTATTAAAGCATAGAAATCGGGAGAGTGGGTAAGAGTTGGTTTTGAGATAGGATCTTTTTTCATAGACAGAGGATAAAGGCAACGAGTTACATTTATATTGAGTGATTTCTCCAGATTATAAAATATAATTAATATACTATTAAAGGAAACTCCCTTCGAATCTACTCCAACTTGGAGAACTTCGCCTAACCATCATTCCCGACCTTATTATTGTTATAATCGTCAATAATTGACATCGTTTTATTTGCCACTTCACTACCGAGTGAGGCATACAATTTCTTATCGCCAATCACATAAAATTCTTCTTTAGCTCGCGTCGCTGCAACATTCATCATATTGGGATCAGAGACAGCCCATCTTGCTGCCCCACTGCTATCAGAGTCCGCTCCAAGAACAAAGTAGACGACTTTGGCTTCTTTCCCTTGAAAAGTATGAACTGTACCAATATTCGTTGTCTTCCCGTTTTCTCGTTTTGTGAATTTAATTTCATCTAAAACCTGGGCAAGCTTATAAGCCACATTTCTAAATGGGGTGATCACATAGATTTCATCCGCTAAATCCGGATCTTCCTGCAAACGTTTATCAATCATTCTTTTCAATAAGTCAGCTTGTTCCTTAACAAATTTATCATTTGCTTTACCGGTTGAATTATACCATTGTGATTTCCCTTGTGCCTCATCTGCTGATTTACCTTGTACCATCAACCCCTCATACGAAATTTCATTTGAAATCGTAAACATCGGATAGTTCGAGCGTCTGTGTACCCAAAGGGGTATGCCAATCCATTCATCCTCATTTCTTTGGAAACCATACTGACTTGTGGCATCCACAATGGTTTGAGTAGACGCATCAGCAGAAACAAATTTCTCATCGACTTCATAGTGTCTTCCAATTAAGGTTAAAACATTTGAACCTAGCGTCATTACGGGTTTTATTTGTGATGGATCCCCAACGACCATAACCTTTTTACTTCTAAAAATGGCACCCACACTAGCTTGTGGCAGTGCTTGACCCGCCTCGTCTATAAACAGATTACCTATTGAATCTTCATTAAGATTTTTAAACATTCGACCAAAACTAGCAAAAGTAGTGCTGACAACGGGGATCGTGAAATTCAACCAATTCCATGATTCTGAAATTAGCTGCTGTCCATTCTCTTTTCCCAAGTATTCAGACTGCCTATTCCAAATATTTCTCGCGGCTTTTAAATTCCTTCTGTTTTCATACAGGAATTGCTTTCTAGCTTTTAAAGCTGAAATAAATAGCTCTGATTGTAATTTACGGAATTTCACTGTAAACCATGGATTAGACTTTTGCAGCTCATCATACGATTGTGAAAAATCTGGTACCTTAATGCCACTTTGATACTTGAGTTTTTCTAACAATACAATTTCTCGTTCCACTTTTTTAAAACCATTTTGTTGTTTGATCATCCATCGATCGAAGTTAGCTCTTGTGTCCTGAGTTTGTTTTTGAACATACTCACTTTTCGCAACATTTTCCCTTAACCTATTTTCGAGTCGCCTACGGTCATTTAACCATTTCGTTTTTTGTTTAGATAGATCATTTAAATGATCATTCGCATTATTCAGATCTTTGAAGTACTGCTCAACTTTTGCCTTATTAAATATTTTCTGAAGCCACAAAAAACTTGGCTTTTGAGAAGTAACTACGTCATAATTCCTTTTAGCTTGAGCTTGTAGATCAATTAGGTTTTCTATCTCAACAGAAGCATTTGACCAATCCTCTTGGAGATTTTCAATTTCTTGTCCCAGTCTTTCTAGTTCACGTCTCGCTTCTTCTTCCTGTGAGATTAAATCTGTTCGTTTCTTTTTTTCTTCTTGTTCAAATGCAAACATTTGCTCTTTATGCTTGGTTTTTAATTTTCGAAGAGCATACATTTTCTCGCTATAGTCTTGCATTTTATCTCTTTCGATTTTTAATTCAGCATACAGACGGGAGAATTCTTGATATACACTTTCACCTGTATTCGCTTGATCATGATCCTCTAAATCTTTTTCGATTGCTTCAATGGTTAAAAGTAACTTGTTCATGTTTGTTGACGCGCCGCCCTCTAACGAGAACACACCCCAATTTTCCTCATGTAAAAACTCACTTTTAATCTCGCGATTCTGTCCAAAACCTTCACAGGTTAATTTAGAATTGGAAACCTCTTTAAAATAATCTGCTTCATCTAGTAGCTTTTGAAAATCGCCCGCAATCGTTTCTTTCTTTGGTAACTCCTTAACAATATTTTGGACCGCCCCATTGTTTGAACTTGCAACAACAATGTTTTTATCTGAAATGGAATGTGGTAAAACACCAAGCTTAAAATCTTTCCAATAAACCAGACTCCCTTTAATCCTTTTATCAGAAAGCTGCATAATTTCCGTTGCCTGTTGTACGACTAAATCAGCAAAAATATCTTTTAACAGTGTTGTTTTCCCTGTTCCTGGCGGGCCATTGACACTACGAATATCATTTTTATCATTTAAAGCAAGATTCACCGCAACCTGCTGCATAAATGAAAGCGCGAAACCAGGATTACTTGGGAACCGCCCGAGCGGATAGAACCTAGGTTGTAAAATAGTTGTCTCGAAAATTCGGGGGTTAAAATGAACGGACTCTTTATTGCCATCCAGATTGTGCCTATGTCCCGAAAAGCCATTAAAATATCGATCCAAATTTTTATTAGTGATTGTCTTTGCTTTGTTCAGATCTTCAATAAAGAACGAATGTAGATTTACATCTCCGTTATCCAGGTTTTTCACAAATGCATAGCGGAAATTTTCTGCGGAAATATGATATTTATGAAAAAGCTCAGAGATGGTGGTATGAAAACCTTCTTCAAATTTGCTGTTTAAATCTTCTCTAAATACGTTTTCAACTTTCAAAAAATCTTTCGGTAATTCACCATGTTGGCGGATATAACCACTCATTGTATAAAACAATTTGTCTGCTAGAAAATTCAATTCGTTATCAAAATAGATAGAGAAGGTGAATTTGTCAGATTTACTAACTTCCTCGTAGGTTTTAGCAATCTTGTATTTCTCCCTCAATAGTTCAACAACTTCTTGAAAATCAAAAATATCGAAATATAATGCTAAGCCCGATTTCTTAAAGAACTTATCTGATACATCTTGTTGTTCTTTTTGCTTCATTAAAAAGTCTGAAAAGAACTGATTCCAATCCTCTTCCATTGTATGTATGAGCTTTAGCGATTTGTCTTTTTTATTAATAGAACCTTCGGATAACTGCTCGATCGTAATCCAAGCATTTAAAATATCTTGCCGTTTATTCATGAGTCTCCCCCCATTATCATCTGTAATTACTATTATAAAGCTCTCACCCTGTCATCTAAAGACAAAAAGAAAAGCTCCCCAACTTAGAGAGCTTACCAATGTACCATTCAATTATATAAGATTTCACTGCTTTTAACAGTGTATTGTATTCCATTCTTATTCCAGCTCTGTCTTTGAGTTAATCTTAATGACATTGTGCATGTGCAGGTTTACTAAATGCTTGTCATTTCCTGTTGTTATTATTTTTCAGAACGCCCAACGAAGCGCTGAATATCTTCCCCAATCAAGGCCAGCGCATCTCTCCAGAACTCTGGTGAACGCACATCGATACCCATTAACTGCCCGGCATCTGCAACCATGGTGGTGCTGCTGGCGGCCAAGAAGGCTTGAAATTGCTCGGCGAATCCGCCTTCACGTTTCTTATACTGCGCGAATAGCCCTTTAGAGAACAACAGCCCAAACGAATACGGGAAATTCAGAAACTCATTGCCTGTCATATAATAACCAGCCTTGCTAACCCACTGGTAGGAATGAATAGAATCCGGGTCAATACTGCTTCCATAGGCCGCAGACATGGCATCCTGCATCAGGCTGTTCAGTTCTTCCACCGTTAGCGAGCCTGATTTCCTATGCTCATAAAGCTGGCTTTCAAACAGATAACGGGCATAGAAATCAACGATATAATAACCGGCATCCGAGAGGCTCCGCTCCAGGATCGGCAAGACTTCTCCTTCCGATGCACTCAGCAGTAACTCTTGATTAATCAGACCCTCACAAAAGATCGACGCCGTCTCGGCAATCGGAATCGGATAATCTATATTGACCATAGTCTTTCCGGCAAGACAGCTGCTATGGTAGGCATGACCAATCTCATGCGCCAGTACACCAACATCCATATAGCTCCCGGTGAAGCTGGTTATAATCCGGCTCTCTTGGATTGGTGCGATATCAATGCACATGCCAAAGTTCCCTTTTCCTGCCCGTGACTCCGCATCGATCCATCTGGAGATGAACACCTTGCGGGCGAACGCACCCAGTTCTGTACTGAACGAGTTAAACCCGGCAACAATAAGCTCTTGTGCCTCCGGGTAGCTAATTTTGACGGAAGAATCCTCGCCAACCGGAGCAAAGATATCATGGAAAAGGAGCGGTCCTGTGTGGCCCAGAAGCTTTGCTTTGTGAAGATAATACTGATGAAAGGCAGACAGGCTCTCCTTAATCGCTTGCAGCATTGCTTCCAGCGTCTCCTGATCCATACGTGAGGTCTCCAGTACTTTATGCAGCGGCGATTTGTACCCTCTTAGCTCATAGATTCCTATCGCCTCTCCACACACCGCATTAAGACAAGCTGCACTCTGTTCGGCAACACTGCGGCAAGCCTTGGCTTCCGCTTCATATGCCGCCTGCCTAACCTGAGAATCATGGTCGTACACCAGATTGCGCAGCTCCGTCAAAAACAGCTGATGCGCTGCCCCTTTCATCTCCACCTCTACACGCAAGGTAGACTGTATCTTCATGTACAGCCTCTCCCACGCTTTGGCGCCGGTAAGCTGCATCCGGGCAATGACTGCCTCAGCTTCTTCACTGAGCAAATACCTTGACTGCTGCTGCAGCTGACGCAAATAAAAAGCATGCCGACCCACATACTCACCCGAGCCAATAATAGTATCAAGCTCTTCCCCACTCATGCTTGCCAGCCATTTGCTGAAACTTGCTAAAGCTTCTTCGGAACCCGCGGCCATTTCTTCCAATACATCCATCTGATTTGCAGCTTCTGTATTCCTGTTGTCAATGCTGAATACCAATTCTGCATAGCTGAATAAGCACAGATACACGCTCCTGAATGCATTATATTGCCTAAGAAAATCTTCCGTTAGAATCGCAGCCTTCTCTTGAGTGTGTAAATGAAGCTTTGCCCTCGCACCAAGTTCATCTGCAAGCTCTGCTGCATGTTTATAATCCTTTTGATATTTCTCCGACTGGAATGAGGAATACAGACTCTCCAAGTCCCATGTTAAGTTCATCGCCGTTAATCTCCTTATCGTAAACACAAGCGATGCTATACGTATCCCGGCAACCGGCCATATCGGACGTATAGCAGGCTGCGTTATATTTTATTGGGATAATTCGAATATTGTATTCTGTGGCTAAGACTTACATGTTTCCACCTCTTCCGGTACTATGTTAAGCAAAGTTAATGTCAAGTATAACACGCCCACTTATTCCCTAATATGTGATAAGTCGCTGACCAATCTTCTTCTTCACTCACACCAAAAAGCCCCGCATCCGCAGGACTCGTCTCATTTTATCTTATTCATACCCCTATGCGGTGATGGTCAGACCATCAGGTACTCCGCATTCTCGTCGCATTCAGCGCACTTGGTCGGCGGCCCCAATCCGAGAATTCGTAAGCGTACATCCTCTTTTCTGTTCAAGCTTACTGCAATAGCTTACGCAATAGGAGTACCATTAGGTATTTCAGTATCCGGCTTTAATAGAATAACATCTCCTTTTTCCGGGACTCCTCCCAAAACTAATACCTCCGATTTGAATCCCGCAATGCGCCGAGGAGGGAAATTGACGATTCCTATAATTTGCTTTCCTACAATTTCCTCAACCTTGTAACGCTTAGTTATTTGTGCACTTGAGGATTTCATCCCGATCTCTGGTCCAAAATCAATCTTAAGCTTTATCGCAGGGATCTTTGCTTCTTCAAAAAACTCCGCTTCCTTAATCGTTCCGACACGAATATCTAGTGCTGCAAAATCATCGATCGTTGCCAACGTTTTGCCTCCTCCACTAAAGTCTTTAACCGCTCACGAAAATATCTCTCACGCTTTCCGGCAGAACTTAATGAGTTCCGCTCGGTGTTGCGTTTTACTGCGCTGGGCGGAACGGCTGCAGGAGTCGAATCCCTTCCTCAATGGATCCCTCCATCAGTTCTAAGAGCTGGGGCACCAGTTCCTGCATCCGGGGGGCGCTCAGGTGCCGATCGAGGGCATCCCGGTTTTCCCAGCGCTCGTAGATGATGAATGTGCCAGGCTGGCCTTCTACCTCGTGAGCCTCGTAGTCAATGTTGCCCAGGTCGTTGCGCGACGGGGTGACAGCAGCAGTCATGAATGCCTTCATCTCGGCTTCTCTCCCTGCCTTAGCTCTCGCCTCCCAGAGTACAGTAACGTAAGGGTTCTTTGTATCGTTCATACTAATTCCTCCTAATTTATAAATACTTCGTATTTTTTGCTTTACCGTTTTCTCAAATGGGGGAATTCCCCGTTTATGCTTGAAATTCCAGTGTATCAATGGCTTAGTTTAATGCTGTTATAATCGTCCAAAAGAACGATTAAAGCCTTGGCCCCCAAGAACATCTTGACGAACCACATCTAAACGACGTGTTTGGTATTCACCCAAAGCTTTTGTTATCGAATTCGGATACTGTTTAATGGAGTCCATAATGGCAACCGTATCATCAAGTGAGTCATTAAAGCCTGCGCCAGTCATTGGTGACATGGTATGAGCTGCATCGCCGATCATGGCTATTCTTCCTTTTGACAATATATTAGGGATGTATTCATTAACAGGTGCCCCGATTAAACTGCGGTCCTTAATCGCGATTTGCAAAATTGCATCATCTTCTTTATTCCAATTTGCTTGGCTGGTTTGTGATAGTTCTTCCAGTAGCGAATCCGGAATATCTCCACCGTATAAGGAATGCTGGGCAACCCCGTCCTTTAACACCCCTAACTCAGACAGCAATTGATTATGCGAATGATCAAACCAGCAAAAACCTATCCATCGCTGGCCAGGATTGGTCCCCCCCTCTATACCTGGCATCACCGCAGTTGTCAGTGTACCGGCAGCACTATTGTTGAAATAAGCGCTCGAAAGTTTCCGTTTTTCCCAGTCTTTCTTTGGCAGCAGTTCTTCGTCCACCTTCCCTACCCAAACCAGATAGCCAGCATAATCTGCAAATGGTTTATCAGGGTTTAAATAGCGGCGGACAATACTGCGATATCCATCTGCGCCAATCAAAAAGTCACCTTTAAACGTCTGCTCCTCTTCACTGGTAGCCCAAGCAGATGATTCATTTTGCCCAACACTAACAATTCGTGTATTGTGCTGAAGGGTAATACCAGGTTCTTTAGCAACCGCATTGCGCAAACGTTCTTGAATGGCTGACCAGGCTTCAACATTGTTGTTACCATTGGATGCCAAGTGTCTTAATTCTCGTTCAATTTCACTATTACTATAAGGCTTTGTTTGTAAACGAATAAAAGCACCATTTCTTAATGATGAATCTGCACGTTCAAGAATGGTAACTGTATAACCAGAACGAGATAACGCAAGCCCCATCATTAGACCACCTAAAGATCCACCTACAATAATGGCATGTTCAAACTTGTTTTGTGGCATATTTCATTCCCCCATTTTAGCTTTCTGTCCAAGAGAATTCGTGAAACTGCCCGTTACTGCAGCTTCATCTGGCTGCGGAGCATCCGGTCGAGGAGTTTGTCTGGGAGAATACGGACCAGTCGGGTCAGCAGTGCCGAATCGCGACCGACCGTATAGCGGGTGCGTGGCTTTCTTTCGTGGATTGCGCGTGAAATCACTGCTGCCACTTTCTCAGGGCGGATACCGTCCTTTGCCCACGTTTCAGCCTGAGCCTTCACGGCGTCAAAAAGACGATCATGGCGTCGGTGCTGGTCCGGCGTCATCAACTTGGCCAGCCGCTCCGCTGTTGTAATCCCTTGCTCCGACAGGCCAGTGCTGACACCACCCGGAGTGATCATGATAACCTTGAATCCAAACGAGGACATCTCCCTGCGAAGACTGTCATTGATCGCTTCCATCGCATACTTCGCAGCCGAGTAAATTCCGAATCCGGGCATGGAGACCTTGCCGCCAACGGAGCCGATATTGACCACGCGTCCGCCGCTGTTCAATAACGCCGGGGTGAGTGCCTGAATAACCGCGACCTGTCCGATCACGCTGACTTCGATCTGGCGGCGAAATTCATCGAGCGGAACCATCTCAAGAGGTGCATTAACGGCGATGCCGGCATTGTTGACCACTGCCCGCAAAGGGCGACCAAGCGGATCTTGCTCCACCCGTTCGGCCAGCGCCTTTAGTGTGTCGATATTGGTAACATCGACGATCACCGGCTCGATATTTTTGCGTTTGATTTTGTTGGCGTCTTCCTGACGACGAACCCCCGCCAAAACGTGAAATCCTTCAGCGGCGAGCTGCTCCGCGGTAGCCCTACCGATACCGCTGGACGTACCTGTGACGACGACCAGTTCTTGAGTTTTGAATGACATAGTAACCCTCCTAGGTTTGATAAGATATGGATCACGATATAGCACCGCTATACCGGTATTATAGCACCGCTATACAAAGTTGTATATAGCGGTGCTATATATTTTCTAAAGTGTTGCCCTGCGGTCTGAACATCGTTTTAGCGGGCGTTGCGTGATGCACTCGGCGTACCACATTTCACTTATCACACAACACAAATCCAAGCGAACTAATGCTCGCATCCTCCAAACATAAAAAGATCGCCATCCTCTGGAGGTCCAGGTTGGATAGGCGATCTTTCTTATGCGTCTTCTAAATTGGGGCTGTGCCTGGAGTCTCCAGGCTCTGTCATCGAATCCCTCATTTTGAATCGGCGTTCGGCCTTTGGATCAAAATGATCTGCATTACGCTTTCCCGAATGAGATCAACGACGTCGGGTTGGGGTGGGGGTGCCTTACGGATCTGGGCCGTCACATAGAGCCAAGAGGCCGTATTGGCGGAAGCCCAGACCAGATCTGCCGCAGCCTGGGCTGACACAGCCAGTTTGCCTTCGGCGGCGACTCCCTGAATATTTTGCACTAGTGCTTGGTACGAATGATCTGCCGCCTCGATATGGGCGCCCTCGAGCAACCGCCCCATCATCGCCGCATAAATCCGAGGACGGGCTGCCGCGAAGCGGACATAGTCATCCCATCCTTGACGAAGAGCCATCTCTGGAATGGTGGACTCCACTGCGGCAATCTTGCTTTCAAATAACTGTTTGAATGCTTCCACTATAGCTGCACTTAGAAGTCCATCGGCATTTCCAAAATGGTGGTAGAGTGTAGGAGCCGTAACCTGCGCGATCGCAGTTACGGCTCGCGTCGAAAATTGGGCTCCACCCTCCTCTTCGAGTACCTTAAGAGCAGCTGCCAATATTTTGTCATATGTGTTCATACGTCCATTATAGCAGTGCTATATTCGTATGTCCATGACGAAGGTTGTACGTCTGTGACCATTATCCCTGTAGCCAAAAAAGGTACTGAGCATTTTTCTTTCAGATTAACTTCCTCATTGTACAGAAGAGATGGAGCTACTGTTGTGGATATTTTAGGTTTGGCAGAGCCAAACCTAGTAGTGAAATCGCAATAATATAGTTCGCCCTTATTTATGATACGGTTCCCCCCGATTAATCTTCACCGCCCGATAAATCTGCTCCACCAGCACCAATCGCATCAGCTGATGCGGCAAAGTCATCCTTCCGAAGCTCAGCTTCTGCTGGGCGCGACGGAGGACTTCGTCAGAGAGACCATGGCTGCCGCCAATGACGAAGACAACATGGCTTGTACCGTAGGTGCCGAGCTTGTCCAATTCCTCTGCGAGTTCTTCCGAGCTCCAGAGTTTGCCGTCGATGGCGAGCACAATAACATGTGCTTCACTTTTCACATGAGCAAGGATACGCTCGCCCTCTCGCTCCTTGACCTGTCGAACCTCCGCCTCGCTCAGTGTATCGGGAGCCTTTTCATCCGCTACCTCGATCATTTGAAACTTGATGTATGGGCCTAGCCGTTTAGCGTATTCCTGAATCCCCATGACCAAATATTTTTCTTTTAACTTGCCAACACCTATAAGCTGAATAAACAAATTCCATACCCCTATCTATGTCGAATGATAATGTAAAATCGCATTTACGATCCCTAACATGAAAAGAAACCTTTAACATAGTTATTTTAGCACCTGAAACGCCTCTTACCTATCTATTTCCTCTCCACAACGAGCCTATTCCCTGTTCAGATCATAGCGGATCATTCATTTACGCTCTTCACAATGAAATGCCTATCCGTTTCGTATTCATCAAGACTCTGCATTAGCATCTGTCGATATTGGCTGATTTGTTCCGCTGTCGCTGACTCACGCAGTGATTCAAACAATGCTGTACATTTCTTAAATTGACCATCATTGCCCGACTGATCGGCTAGTTGCATCGCCCGCACAGTAAGTCCCACTGCATCCTGTAATCTGCCACACTTCCGATAGTACAAAGCCAAGTGATAGCAGTAGCTATAATAGTAAGATACGTTCTCTGCGTCTTCATAACTCCCGAATTCATCAATCTGCTCTGCAAACGTATGTAAAATATCTCCTACATCCAAATGATACATAAGCGCTGCCTGTAATATGGTATTCAGCCCCGATAATATTTCCTCTAGATTTTCCTGCAAAAAGGCTACGTATTCCTCGAGCAGCTCTATATTTCCAGACAAAATATCTACTGCATATAAATTAGTTTTGGCTAAAAACCTGAACTCCTCGACAACCTGAATGTCTTCTTCCTTTAAATCCTCCATCCACCCCAGCTCAGCATACTTATAGATACACTCCCTTGCCTGCTCATATGTACCCTGGTTCTGGTGAGCCATTCCACACATCAGGTGACTGAGCCCAAAATAATATACCAACGGACGTTCTAAATTGACATGCGGAATGGGTAATTCCATTGCTTTATGATACTGTCGTTCTTCATAGATACGCTGTACACATTGGTACAAAATATCTGCCGTCTCCATCACCTTCTTCCAATTTTCAAAAGCCACAGCCATCTCCAGCATTTCAACAATGATGTCAGGTTTGAGTGATTTTAGGATAGAAGTTCTCAAGAAAAGTCCCTCCTTACATTTCCATTTACAACCAATTGTATAGAAAACGAGAATGGAGGTCAATATAAAAAGTACTTAAAAGTACAGTTTTTAATGATTTTATTTTGTATAAGATGGTCTGTAACGATATTCTATCCTCTTCTAACCTTAAGTGGAGGTGATTACATGAGTTTACCAGAAAGCGTCGGAAATCGGATACGAGAACTAAGAAAAGCTAAAGGATGGACACAGGAACAATTGGCGGAAGCAGCAGGACTTCATTACAGTTATATTGGCGGGGTAGAACGCGGAGATCGAAATATTTCATTGGAGACGTTGGAAAAAATAATTTTAGCGTTAAAAGTTCCACCCTTTGAACTTTTCCAATTCGATGAAAATACTGAACGAAAAGAAATCATAAATGAACTTATGTTACTCATAAATTCAAGAGAAACAACAGAGCTCGAAATTCTTACTACTATAACTAAAAATATTGTTGGTTTAGTTGAGTTACAACAAAAAAAGAATTGAACAATTTTCTTCTACCTGACTTTTACACTTCATCTTCCATAACCTTGTTATGAGGTGGTTATATGACAAAATTACGAAATTCAGTTGGAGAAAGAATTAGAGCAATTCGGAAGGCTAAGGGATTAACACAGCAACAACTTGCGGAACTTTCAGGATTGGATGATGCGTATATCGGATCGGTAGAGCGTGGCGAAAGAAACTTTTCCATTGATACCTTAGAGAAGGTATTAACCGCCTTAAACGTGTCTATCAGTGAATTAATGTTTTCCAGAGAACATATGACTACAGACGAAACTATTCGGCAAGAGGCGATAGATGAGTTTGTTGCGTTGACCAGCAGATTGAATAAAAAGCAAATCGGGATTCTCAGACGAGTTAGTAAAGATGTTTCGCGCGCGTTTGAGTAGAGCCATACCATCTCAGAAATGCTTAATTACATTCAAAAAAGAGCACCGCACAGGTGCCCTCCAAACCTTTTTATAAAAAATACTCAAGCATACAACATAAAAAAGCTCACTTCATGTCCCAGTTGCTTCAGATAATTATAAATCTGCGAACGATGATGGAACACATGGGTCAAGGTCTCAATCTGCCATTGAACCTGCAAATGTCCATGCTCCATATAAAAGGCCTTCGTCGAACGGTTCAGATAATCGTCTTCGCTAAGCGAAAGAATGTAAGCCTTATAAGCCTCAAAATTCTGCCTGAAAGTCGAAGCCAAGTGCTCGGGATCTTCTACCCCGGACAGGCTGTTTTCAATGCTTCCCACTTCACCCTCAGACTTCTCCTGCATAATCGCAAGATCCGAAGCTAGAATAAGCACAAAGTGATGTACTAGCTCCAAAAGTGAGCGGAAATTGTCCTGTGGACGAAAGCTCCAATCCTCTGGACGTATTTTACGGATCAGGGCTTCACCTGTTCGTACTCCAGTCTCCAGCTCATTCAGCAGATGTTCCCGAATTTGCAGCGTTCCACTCATGTTCTCATCTCTCCTTTGTCATTCTTCTTCATGTTTTGAGTATAACGGAAGCCTCAGGACGTGTATTGTAGAAATCGGACACCCTGCGAAAATCCTTTGCGGCAGTAAGCGGAGAATCTCCATAGAACCTGCGAAAATCACGAATCAGGTGGGCCTGATCGAAAAAGCTGTGCTCCAACGCAAGCTCCGTCCAATCCAGAGGGTCACCGCTTTGAATACTTTGCAGAACGCTCTGGAAGCGGACGACTTCACTGAACTTTTTGGGACTGATCCCGATCCATTGCCCGAACTTGCGATTGATCTGTCTTTCACTGATCGCTTCGCGCTCTGCTAGCTCTTTAACACTCATACTCCCACTACTTACAAAAATACGATGCAGCAGATTTTTCATCAGGTCACAATCGTTCGTCCCTTGGCGCAGCAAAAGCTGATTTAGATACTCATCCATGATGCGCACCCGTTCATTAAAATCCTGCGCCTCAAAAATACACTCACCTATGACCGCGATGCTTTCGGGCCAGATATCTTCCAAGCGGAAGTGTCCACCTGTAAACAGATGAGTTGGCATGCCGTGAAAATAATGTGCTCCGCCCGGAAAAAATCGCACAGCAAAAATGCGTGTCTCGGTACCTGCTTGTCT
The DNA here is from genome assembly GCF_059417685.1 of Paenibacillus sp. LT-B23. Lineage (NCBI taxonomy): Bacteria > Bacillati > Bacillota > Bacilli > Caryophanales > Paenibacillaceae > Paenibacillus > Paenibacillus sp. LT-B23. The sequence goes on from NZ_JBSQBM010000024.1 coordinate 30,025, forward strand.
GGCAGACACGAACGGATGTGTAAACGTCCCGCAGTACGAGATTTCCTGACGCTTACTCACCGGGTTGTATTTTAATAGAATATCCGTACAGCCGTCAGGTAATACCCGATCCACCGCTTCTTCACCTGACAAGCTTAATGTAGCTTCGTTACCACACGAAACACCCAGATTCCCCTCCAAAACCTCTCCAGTAACCGGACCGGACTCCCAATAGCAAGCGACATAAGCTCTCAGCGGAGCAGACGGCCTTTTTTCGATATAGGTTGTAGAAGAATCACTTCCATTGACCTGAATCGGACGAAACAGTGAATGCAGCAAAGGGTCCATCCATCGTTCACTCCTGTCTCAGCACCTGTTGGGAATAAGTATAGCTATATGTATGAGGATTTTGCAAAATCCTAGTATACAAAAAGGACGTTTCTGCCCGAAACGCCCGTGCTTGTTTTTTAGACGACTAAAAATTCCGCTTTCTGCTCACATTCCTTGCACTTCACTGGAGGGTCCCAATCCGAAAATTTCGTTTCCTTGAGATCGACGACATCCGGTGCATCCTCGTATTCATCGACGAACATATCAATTGCCAGTTCCACATGCTCTTTACATACCACGTACATCCCAGTTGCATCCCTTTCCGTATGAAGCTCTTCCAGTTGTTTGGTGTCTGTTACAAACGCCTTCTTTTGTTCTACCACACTTAACGCGGAAAGAAAAGGGCTTGATTCCTATCCCTGACGCTTGGTTTTAAAAATGAGAAAATAGCTGACGTTCAGGCCCTCGCGGAAATCCGGATATCGCTCCAGCATCTCTGCGGACGGCTTCGGTTCGATCATGCCTTCCAACAGCAGACCCGCTCCAATAATGGCCTGTACGTAGCTGCCCAGCGTGCGGTGGAAGTACAGAAGCTTTTCCTCCTGATCATAAGGCATATCTTGCTCCAATGCGCCTTCACTGAAATAACGGTTTACTTTCCAATACAGCTTTTTCCCTGCCTCATCCTTTACCCATCCACTCTCTGGTGTCTGAAAGCACGGGTGCAATATAGAAAAAATAAAGCTGCCCCCTGGCACCAACAGCCGCCGCATTTCCGCAATCGCCTGCTCATAATCCTCCAGGTCCTGTATGACCATGTTTGAAACGATTAGATCAAAGCTCTGATCCCCGAACATCTCCAGCTTCTCCAGATTACCGTGATGATACGTAATGCCCGAGTCTGACGGTGTCCGCTTTCTTGCAAGCTCCAGCATTTCCGGCGAATAATCGACACCTTCCACCAGCGCACCCGCCCTGACCATTTTACGGCTCAGATAACCTTCACCACACCCGGCATCCAGCACTTTTTTACCCGCGAGGGTGCCCATGCATTCTTGTAATGCAGGATTCAACAGCACTTCGCGAGAGCGATCCCCTTCTTCAGTGTATCTGGAGGTAAAATTCTCTGCATGCATATTCCAGCGCCGAATGGCCTCATCCGTGTCCCACTTGTTCATATCCAGTTCATTCTCCCTTCTGTACTGACTAAACCGTGCTAATCTGCTTTCCTCGTAGGACAATAAATTCTACGCGAATTCCCTCTTATTATCAATAATAACGTTTACAATGATAAAATATCTAATTTACACATGATTTTTACATGAATTTTACAGGTATTCCTTACTGAAATAGTATGATAGTGTTTTATTGGAAAGCGCTTTCAAAAATAACTTTGTAAAGGGGCCTGCCTGTTATGTTAAAACGAAGACCCGTTTCATTGCTGTCGCTGACCCTTGCCATTACTCTGTTGTTATCCACGTTCGCGTCCGTTGCCGCCGCTGCTGAATCTGAAGGACAAGCACCACAAGCCACCGCCGCCAGCAGTATGCAATCGTATGTCGAAGCCATGCAACCCGGATGGAATCTGGGCAATTCTCTGGATGCTGTCGGGGCAGATGAGACTGCCTGGGGCAATCCACGCATTACTCAGGCACTGATCAAGCAAATTGCTGCCCAAGGATACAAAAGCATTCGTATTCCCGTCACCTGGGATAAACACATCGGAGCTGCACCGAATTATACCGTTGACGCTGCCTACATGAACCGTGTAGAAGAAGTCGTCCGCTGGGCACTGGATGCCAATCTGTACGTCATGCTCAATGTCCATCATGATTCGTGGTTATGGGTAAGCAGTATGGAGCCAAAGCATGATGAAGTACTGGCTCGTTATAACGCATTATGGACACAAATTGCCAATCGCTTTAAAGATCAGCCGAACAAGCTGATGTTCGAGAGCATTAACGAACCCCGTTTCTCCGAAGGAGGAACGACGGATGAAGTGAAAATGAACCAGATGCTCCAAGAACTGAATGTTTCCTTCCACAAAATCGTCCGCGCCTCCGGTGGTAATAATGCAACCCGCCCACTTGTTCTGCCCGGCTTGGATACTTCACCTGCCCAGAACAAAATCAACGAGCTGTACAACACGATAACCAAGCTGAACGATCCCAACCTGATTGCGACCATTCACTATTACGGCTATTGGCCTTTCAGTGTAAATATTGCGGGATATACTACATTTGAAAAGGATACCAAAAACGATATTATTCAAACCTTTGATAACGCCTATAACACATTTGTAGCCAAGGGTATCCCGGTCATCGTCGGTGAATACGGCCTGCTCGGCTTCGATAAAAATACAGGTGTTATTGAACAAGGCGAAAAGCTGAAATTCTTTGAGTTTTTGACCTATTATATGAAAGAGAAAAAATTAACAGGCATCCTCTGGGATAATGGCCAGCATTTTAACCGCACAACATACAAGTGGTCCGATCCTGAACTCTTTAATGTCATGAAATCCAGCTTAAAAGGACGTTCCTCCAATGCAGTCAGTGACCTCATTCACTTGAAGAAAGGCACTTCCGTTCAGGATGTCACGGTCACTTTAAACCTGAACGGCAATCAGTTGAGCACACTAAGCGCCAACAACAAGCAACTGAAACAGGGCACCGACTACACACTGAGCGGAGAAACATTAACCTTGAAGGCCAGCTTGCTCACCAGCCTAACCACCTCCGGTAAATATGGTGAGAATGCGGTGATTAACGTCAAGTTCAACAAGGGGGCAGACTGGAATTTTAAAGTAGTCGTGTATGATACACCAAAATTAAGCGCAACCGAGGGTACTACGCAAACCTTTGCCATTCCAACGGACTTCCGTGGCAGCCAGCTTGCCACAATGGAAGCTGTTTATACCAATGGCGGCAATGCCGGTCCGCAGGATTGGACACCGTATAAGGAATTTGGCAACACCTTTGCCCCTGCGTATGATGCGAATGGCATCAAGCTGCTGCCTGAATTTTTTAACAGTGTCAAAGATGGCGAAGTCACACTGAAGTTCCATTTCTGGAGCGGCGATGTGGTAACATACAAGATTACCAAGAGCGGAACCCGTGTGACGGGAACGGCATCCTAACCTAAAATACAACTGACAAACTGAAAAGGCGTTCTCTGGAAAATGATCCGGAGAACGCCTTTTTTATAGTTATGCCTATAAATTAAACCTTAGCCTTCCGGCTTATCTGTTAATTTCAACGTCACGGATTCTTCCTTGCCTGCCCGGTAAAAGGTAACTTTCAGCTCATCGCCAATCTTCTTGTTATCGTACAAGTAGCGGCGCAAATCAAGCGTGGAGTTAATCGGTTCACTATCGAACGCGGTAATAACATCGTTCAGCTTCAATCCTGCCTCCTTGGCAGGGCCGTGCGCCTCCAGAACAACCGCTCCGTCCTTTACGGTGTCAGGCAACTTGAGTTCCTTGCGCTGTGTTTCATCCAGCGGAGCATACTCATTATTGAGGTCAACTGTGTATACTCCCAGATAAGGACGGGTAATCTTGCCGTCCTCAACCAGTTCATTCACCGTCTTCATGACCTCATTGGCCGGAATCGCGAAGCCGAGTCCCTCCACACCGGTATCGGCAATTTTCATCGTATTGATGCCTATCACACGTCCGTCCAGATCGACCAGCGCACCGCCGCTGTTTCCTTCATTAATTGCTGCATCGGTCTGGATGACATGCTGTTCCCAGTCATATACGCCATCCTGATTAATGGAAATGGGAATAATCCGATTCGTATAGCTCACAATGCCGGAGGTGAGCGTATCGCCCAAGCCAAGCGGATTACCAATGGCAATCACGGTCTCGCCCAGACGAAGTTTACTGGAATCACCGATATCCGCTATTGTGCTAATGCCCTTATCGTCTACCGCCAGCACTGCGATATCGCTAATGCGATCCTTGCCGATCAGCTTCGCCTCTTTTTTGACACCATCCACAGTTACAATCTCCAGATCATCCGAGCCTTCAATCACATGATTGTTAGTCATAATGAAGGCTTTGCCAGAAGTTATCCGGAAAATAACACCCGATCCAAGCGCCGACGGCTCCGTGCTATGACCGTCTTCCCCTTTCAGGTTCACGATGCTGACGACGGCCGGACGCACCTTGGCTGCCGCCTGCACAATTCGGTCATACGGATCACCCGCCGCTTGGCGCATGGGATAATGACTTGCTCCGGTTACCGCTGTCGTGGAGGGCAGACCTGTAATAAAGCTGAACAGTAGCACCGCAACCACCGCACTAACTGCACCGCTAATGACAGCGGCCTGCACCGGACTCACGCCCCGGTTCCTGTGCGGCCATCGTCCCTGTCCTCCACGACGTGCCTTGAATGCCTTTTTTTTGGCCGCACGCGTGGATACCCTCGTTGAATAAAAATCGTCATCAAACAAGCCCATGCTAATCCTCTCCCCTTCGTTGTCATGCACCGACACTCACTAAAAAATTAGGGCTATTCGGGCTTGCGCCAACCTATGCTACAGAGACTCGCTCCGTTTGAACGCCAAAATGGATTGAATATCCCCCATGATTGAAACAGCAGATCATTTCAACCTACTTATTAATCACCACAAATGGGGCCTCCCTAAGCATCCTGATCTCATTAACCAGCATACACGCCGCAATCCACTCCGAATAGAGGAAAAAGGAGGAATGATTTCCAAATCAATTGACTACAATAGTAACAAGTCTTCTATTCTATTACAAAATGATCGTCTCATAGAGACGTTCTGGCCTGTTCCCGTTCGCTTGTAACAGCTTATGCTTCCGATACGAGCCTTCTTTCAGAAAGCTTTCAGTTGTTAGCTTTATTGTATCACAGCAACCAGCAAAACCAAGCTGATCACACGCCATTTTTCAAATATTTTAACAGGAGGAATGTATGATGAATCAACATCGCTCAGCTATGGATGAAGTTCGTATGGCTGCCAAGCTTGCGGATCTGAAAGACGAGCATTACCGCAACACTCTGGCGTTAAGTACACTCATTGAGCTACTGGTGGACAAAGGCATTGTGACCCGCGAAGAGGTAGAACGCAAAGCCGCTGAGCTGGACAGTTTTATGACTCACTCACCTTATCCCACGGTGTAGGACGGTCATAATACGTATCACACAATCGGAACTCACTGTCCTTGTAAAAGCAGCCGCGGTCTTCCATCGCCCCGCGCACCGTCAGCTTTGCCAGCTCCATCATATTGTGGTCGCGGCTCAAATGCGCCAAATACGTTCGCTTCGTCCGCCCTGTCAGCAGCTCGCTAAGGATCGCGCCCGCCATTTCATTGGATAAGTGACCGATATCGCTGAGAATACGGCGCTTGATGTTCCATGGATAACGCCCCATGCGCAGCATTTCCACATCATGATTAGACTCCAATACCAATACATCTGCATCTGAAATGGCCTGCTTCACCTTGTCGCTGACATAGCCGAGATCAGTGGCTACACTGAGCTTTTCTGCCCCATCGTAAAAGCTATAGCCTACCGGCTCAGCCGCATCATGGGATATGCCAAAAGACTCTACACGCAACGATTCAAATTCCCGTGTTCCGCCTGTCTCCAATATTCTGCGGTTATCGTCCGCAATCTGCCCAACGGCATTACTGATGGCAAACCATGTCTTCTCATTCGCATACACAGGTAAATTATATTTACGCGCCATGGCGCCTAGTCCTTTAACATGATCGGAATGCTCATGTGTGACCAAAATACCATCCAACTCTTCTCCGCTCAGATCGCGTTCTTTTAGCAATTCATCAATACGCTTCGCGCTGAGACCTGCGTCGATGAGTAATGTCGTGTCTTCGTTCCGGACAACGGTGGCGTTGCCGGTCGAACCGCTCGACAGCACGGTAAATGAAATCCCCATATTTGTTCAAGACCCTTCTGTTTGTTCTGTCTTTGGACTTATGACATCTCCATTCATCTGCACGTAATACACGCCTTGCCCCTTATCCAGCATAAACCGCCATACAGGCGCAGCTACCTGGCTATCCGAGTTAAAGGTTTGTCCGTAATAACCAAGCCGAATATCCTTCACAATCGCATCACGCGGCAAATAACTGTCAATCAACCGTGCCAGCGCCTTGGATGCGGGCAGCATTTTCTTCGCTTCATCCGAGGGCTGGAGATCGACCTGAATTTTGCGATATCCTGTAATCTTCTGATTGCTGTAAAACAGGGCCAGCTTCACATTAAACAGCGGCCATTTATCCTGTACCAACGGATGCAGTACAAAAGCGTCCGTCTGTCCGGATGCCGGCTCTTCCTGTACATCCAGTGGATCATACTGGTAGTTGTCGATATCCTTGATTTGCGGCTGTAATGCCTCAACCAGCGAATCGTGAGTGAATACAAGCTTGCTGTCTACCGGCTTTGCCAGCTGCACGCGATCATCCTTTTTCCCACTATGAACATACGTGTAGGAAAGCTTGGGCAGCTGCGGGGTATCCCCGGGAATCGGAGCCAGCACCTGAATGCTCTTTTCTTCCATTAAACGCTGCGTATTTTCATCCAATGAAGTAAAATCCAAATTCGGCCCTGCCGTTTCCTGCGCATCATTCCACAACTGGCGCCCCAGCACTACATTGAGCAGCAAAAATGTACAAATCAGTACGTTTTTCGCGCGGCTCCAATCCATTCCCGTTCCCCCTTTCTGCCATAAGCCTATATGGTCACTTCTTTGACTCCTGAGATTGCTGTGTTTGCGGTGTACTCGACATTGTCGCTGTTACGGCCACAGCGTGAATCTCTGCCACTGAACCATCGCCCAACGTAACCCGCCACTCGGGAACGAGCTTTAACCCATCATTGGTCAGCTCCGGCTGATATACAGGGGTCAGATTTCTAATCGTTTTCCCTTTGGCTACAGCTTCCAACTGCTTCTTCAAAGTTTCGCCGCCTGGAAGCATAACCTTTTTCGAGGATTGTTCGCCGCCCTTTAGATACAACAGCGAACGATCATAGACGGATGCCGTTTCCTGCTGGATTTCCAACAAAATCGTGCCAAACCGGAAGGATGGCGTATCTAGCACCGGATAAGCCCCATAATACTGCTGAAACAGCACGCTTGTACGATTTTCATCGCTGCTTCTGATTTTCAGTTGATAAGAAGCATCCCAACCGCCATGCTGATTTACAAAATCAACTGCGGCCAACACATCCCTAATCGGGCTGCTTCCGCTCGCCCCCGGGGCGCTGGGATCGGTATAGCTCATCCATCGCTGATCCTGCTTGATTTGCAGACTGCGCTTGCTGTCTGTATAAATTTGGGAACCATCCTTCTCCTGAATATTACGCGTAATCCCCGGATCGAAAAATAAATTCCGCTGCATCTGCTCTGTCGTGAACAACCCGGCATATACCACTGGCTGCACCGTCTCCAGGTTATCTGCGGGAATGTAATACTGATTATCCACCAGCTCGTACAACGGGGCATTTTTACCGAAATTCACATGCTGCCGGATATCCTCCACCGTCATATCGAACTGATTCGCCTCATACACCACATCGCCTCTGGCACTGAAAAAGAGAGCATGCGGCTTGGCATTTTTTTCATCTATATAGATCCAGATACGGTTAATCGTCTCTCCCTGAAATACCGAATCCGGCGTCAGACGCATGACCCTCTCCAGCAGTGAAACAGGGACGCCCCCCGAAAAGGACAATTCCATACCCTCATTCTCGCTGCGAATCCGCGCCCAATCCGCCGACTGGATACTCCGACGTTGAAAGCTGTTAAAGCTCCGGCTTTCCAGCCGTTTAAAAATCAAATCATAGAAAGCAACTCCCGGATAAAAAACGATGTGCTTGTTTTGCCCTTGGTGAATCAGCATTTTATCGGGAAACACGAGATTTTCAATCTTTTTCTCCTGTCCCATGCTCTCGGTTTTGACATAGTTTGTCTCTGAAGTAAGTACAGAATCACTGCCTGGAAGGCGATAAATCAGAAAATAACTCTGTACGAGGCTGGAAGCAACCAGCAAAATAAGCGCCCATGACTTCAAACGTTCCTTCACTGTGCTTCCCTCCCTTCACCCGACATGGGTAGCGTAAAGGTCGTACAAGTTCCCTGACCATATTCTGACTCCAGAAAAATCTGGCCCCCATGCGCCTTTACAATTTCCCGGGCAATCGATAGCCCCAAGCCTGTGCCACCCATATTGCGTGATCTGGCCTTGTCCACACGGTAAAACCGTTCAAAAATCCGGTCCAAATCCTTTTTCGGAATCCCGATTCCGGTATCCTGAACCGAAATAGCCAGCATTCCCTCACTATTACGGCGAGCTTCAATTCGAATATTTCCGCCCTCCGGCGTATATTTCAAAGCATTGGACATCAGATTGTCCAACACCTGCTCAATTTGATCCCGGTCAATCACGACCTTGCCGATCCCCTGCTCCACGAACATTCCAGACCGGATATTCTTTTGCTTCATTTGAAAAGAAAATCGATCTGCGACTTCGTCCAGCATTTCCATCACATCCGCAGGCTGCATCCGCAAAGGCGATTCATTGGAATCCAGCCGCGACAGATGCAGCAAATCCGTAACTAACCGGATCATACGCTCCGTCTCGTTGCGGATCACGCCTACGAAACGCTCCGCGAGCTGCGGTTCACCCATTGCCCCGTCATCCAGCGCTTCGGCATAGCTACGGATCGTCGTCAACGGGGTGCGTAGCTCATGCGATACATTCGCTACGAACTCCCGCCGTGTCGTCTCCATTTCCTCCTGCTCCGTCACGTCCTGAAGCACTGCAATCGTTCCCGTGATGCCGAATTCACGCCGATGAATCGGCGTGAACGTCACGCGGATAACGATCGGCTCGTCCTGACCCGCGGGCTCCAGTTGTAACAGCGTGGAAGCCGAAGAACCGCTGTACAGGGCCTCGGTTTCCTCCGGGTCGATACCGAGCAGCACCGCGATATGTCTGCCGGTCATTTCGTTCTCGTTCACGCCCAGCATCGCACTGGCCCGGCGGTTGACCAGAATAACCCGGCCATTGTCATCTGTAGCGACCACTCCGTCGCTCATGTTGGTCAAGATGGAGGAGAGCTTTTCCTTCTCCTCTTCATTTTGCGACAACGCCTCGCGCAAGCGGCCTGTCATATAGTTAAAGGCCACGCTGAGCCTGCCGATCTCATCGTCGCCAAACACAGGCATCTGCTGGTCGAATTTGCCCTCGGCAACCTCTGTCGCATGACGCGTCATCACCTTGATCGGGTGTGTAATCGTATGCGCCAGCACCACGCCCAGCACAGCCGTCAACGCCAATGCAATGAGCATGCCTGATAGAAACACATTGTTAATGCGTTTCATCGTATCGTACAGCTCAGTCATGGAGGCAGCGATATACACTGCGCCGACAATCTTGCCTTGGCTGATGACGGGCTTGGCAACGACCTTCTTGCGAACATTATCCTCGTCCACCATGTATTCCTCGTTGTCACGGATACCCTGGAGTGCGCGGCTGACCACCGTCTGCGTATTCTTGCGTCCGACATAATCGGCGTGGGATCCTTGGGACGTAATCAGCACCTTACCGCTGGCATCCAGCACCTGAATTTCTGCGCCGCTGAAATCAAACAGATTATTCACGCGTGCACGCAAACTTTCTACACTGTCTTCCTCCATTTTACCGTCACTGCCGCTCAGATCTTGTTCTGCCAGCACGGACAGCATTTCCGCCCGTGCCTGCAAGTCCTGTGTAAAGTTACTCGTCAGAGAGTTCTTCATCGAGCTGACAAAATAGACCCCGATCAGCTGCATCGCCACCAAAATCAACAGCACATAAATAATGATCAGCTTCGCATGAATCGTACGAAAGAAAGACAGCCATCTCATGCCCGCAGGCCACCTTTGCCCCCGCTAATAATGTATCCGAGTCCACGGCGCGTCAGGATCGTCTCCGGCTTGCTCGGGTTTTCCTCAATCTTCTCGCGCAGCCGCCGGATCGTCACATCCACCGTCCGCACATCCCCATAGTACTCGAAGCCCCACACCGCCTGGAGCAAATGCTCCCGCGTCATGACCTTCCCCGCATTTTTCGCCATATAATACAGAAGCTCATACTCCCGGTGCGTCAGATCGAGCGGTGTACCGTTTTTGTAAGCTGTATACATATCCGTATCAAAAAAGAGGTCCGCCACGCGCAGCCCCTGCTTCTCTTCCTGCGAACGGCTTTCCGACGTGCCTGCCCCGCCGCGCTGCTGTCTGCGCATCTGTGCCTTCACCCGCGCCAGCAATTCCCGTGTGCTGAACGGCTTCGTCACATAATCATCTGCGCCCAGTTCCAGTCCCAACACCTTGTCGATTTCGCCGTCTTTGGCAGTCAGCATAATAATCGGCGTCTGGAGCTGATGCCCGCGCACCTCGCGGCACACGTCCATGCCGTCCATCCCCGGCAGCATTAGGTCGAGCAGAATCAGGTCAGGCTGCTGCTTGACCGCGATATCCACCGCGCTGATTCCATCGAAGGCGCAAATCACCTGATAGCCCTCTTTTTCCAAATTAAATTTCAAAATATCAGCGATAGGCTGTTCATCATCCACCACCAGAATCGTTCCCTGCATACAGCGCTCACCTCTTCCTACGGATCATGTTATATATTAACTTTCGTTTGTCAGTGTCCATAAGCTGCTTATTCTATTCTACCATACCCACACGCCATTCCATTACTTGTCCAGCCCCTTTTTCTTACACAAAAAAGCCATGCCCGCACTACTGTTAAGCATGCAGAAAAACATGGCCTTCCCCCTTATCCTCATGAATCATCAATAACTCATCGTTATAAACGATCCATCTATCTTAAATACGTCATTGGATTGCGTGGCGTATTGTCTTTACGAATTTCAAAATGCAAATGTGTTCCTGTCGAGCGTCCTGTGTTACCCATAACTCCGATCGACTCGCCTTGCTGAACCACCTGTCCCACTTGAACGCCAATGCTGCTCAAATGCCCGTACACCGTTTGGTAGCCGTTACGATGATCGATCATAATGACATTGCCGTAGCCATTCTGCTGACCTGCAAATGTAACTACACCTTCATCCGATGCGTGGATGTCAGGACTGCCGACCAAATCGACACCCTCATGCATACGTCCCCAGCGTGCGCCAAAGCTGCTCGACATCGTTGCGCCGGACACCGGCCAAGCGAACTGTCCCGAGCCTTCACCTACGACCTTCGTTCCTTTCAGAACCACCTCGGAAACAGACGGCTGCAATACCTTTTGACCGAGCCATTCCTCTTGCACGACCTCGCCGTTCTCCTTGGTCAGACGGTAATCCATTTCCTTCAACCCTGCTTGTCCCGGTCTGACAACCTTGGTAACTCCTGCTTTTAGTTCATCACTTTGGCGAACCTCAATCTCAGGCTCAATGGCAATCTGCTCGACCACCTTCTCCACCGTCCGGACCGTAACCGGAGCCTTTGGAGCCGTGAGCTTCAGTTCATCCCCGATTTGCAGATACCGCTCACGCGAGCCGGGATTGTTCTGCTTAATCTCCCAAGCGGTCATATTAAATTTATTCGCAATCGACGACAAGGAATCGCCTTCCTGTACTGTGTACGTTACGGGCGCCTCACGCGCTTCGGTCAGCGCTTTAACCGCTTCTGCCTCGGTCAGCACCTTGTTCGGATCTGCTTTTACAGGCTCATATGCAATTTTCTCACGAATACTGGCTGACTCCAGCCATGCTTTAGGGGCTTTGCTACTGGCACTTGCATGACTGCTGCCCACGGATGTTTTGCGAACCAGCCCCTTGATGCCTGTAGCCGTGCCCTCACCCGCAGGTGTGTATTTCTTCTGCACTTGCTTCAAAGCCGCCTGCGCAGTCGCTTTATCCTTTACAATACCGACCGTCTGGCCATTGACCTTTACTTCTACCCCTTTGGCATACGCAGTCAGCATACCGTCCAGCTTCTTCAGTGTTGCTCCGCTGTCGATATCCACTTTATACGCCTTTTCAATGCCTGTCGTTACCGCGCTCGTATTGAGCACCATGTCCACACCGGGATACTTGTCCTTATATTGCTTGCTCTTCGTTGCATACAGTTGATTTAGCTGTTGCTCATTGAGGATGCTTCCGACCTCCACACCCTTTACATACACTTTATAATAAGGAACCGTATTCGCCCCGACATATTGATTGCCAGCAAAAATAAGACTGCCTGCAATCACCACGCCGCCTGCGGTCCAGCTCAACCATTTTCTCTGTCCGCTCCACCACTTTGCTATTTTTCCCGCTTTCCCAGCAGGCTTGTCTTCCATGCTCGAATCTTCATTCATGCTGTCTGGTGAATGCTTCTCCTTCAAAACCTCCATGATTCTCTCCTTTTCAGCATATCTTGTCTCTATATAAATGCGTTCGTTATTGGTCTTTCACCCTATGAATCCAGCCTGTATTCACAAGCATCTATGATATTAGTCGCTATCTATCATTGCATAGTTACGTAAAAGGTTTCAAAATTTTAACCTTTTCGCGACACTGTTTACTTTAACATAGCTTTTACAAAGAATTCAACTGCACCCCAGATCCTTCCTGACACGCAAAAAAATCCGCGCTCGGCGCGGATTCCACAGTCCTGTTGTGAGCATGTCTATTTAAGCATACCCATCAGCTTGTTGTATTCCTCTTTGGTCAAATATTTGGCAAGCACCTGCTGAATATCCTGAAGCTCTTGCTCGGTCAGACCGCCTTCCATCGCGGCTGATATTTTCTGCATTTCCTCCGGCGGTAGCTTATTCATCAGAATCGCAAAAATCTCCTGCTTCTGCTCTGCGGGTAAGCTATTCTTCTTTTCCGTCAAATTATCAGGCGTAATGACCAGGTCATGACCTTCAATACTCGTTTTAGGTGTAGTTGTACCTTCTGCTCGTTCCTGTGACGCGTTGCCAGATGCACCAGCCGACGAAGAACCGCCATCCTGCGGGGTTTTCCCATTCGTTGCCCCACTGGTACCCGTGCCTCCTGCGCCGCTTCCGTTCGCTTCCAAGCCCTGTCCCATGACAGGTAAAGCATCATCAGGCGGTTTTACACTTTCCGAACCGCCGCCCGTAGCTTTGTTTTTTCCCGTATCTGTACTTTTATCGGTACCAGAGCTTCCATTCAGCCAGCCCAATCCCCATACCGGCTGATGATCCAGTTGGATGTTAAACTGCCGCAGCAGCGATTGAATATAGGCATTTACGACCACACCTGTTACCGCCAGCGTTAAAGCACTGACCAGCACCACCGTCATTCCTTTTTTAAGCAGCCATCCAAGCCACCTCATATCCCGTTACCTCCTTATACGCATCTTGCCATGTGTATCATCATGAAGTGCATATAGATCAGTATTGACGAGATATGACGATTTTTAACCCTTGGAATATGTAAAACTAGCACGATTGGATAGTAGATGTGATGCTTCCATGGATCAGCGTGTACGGCGCACCCAGAAATGGAAAATGTCGCTGCGGACATAATCCAGTGAATACAACACCTGTCTGTTCAGCTCATCGTAATGAAGCTGCTTGAGCAGTAACACCGTGGCCTGCGGATGCTTCAACAGACGCGTCATATGGGCATCGTCATGACTCGGGACGGTAAGCTCCGAATACGCGCCAACGATTCGTACCCCTGCTTTAAGTTCCAGGCTTTGAAAAAGCGAACCCGAAAAAGACCCGCCCTCCAAAATCGAACCTGCCAATGTCTCCGGCATCCAATTGATAGAATGGGCCACCGCTTCCCCATCGGCTGTGCGAGTCCGCTCCAGAACAATCATGGGCTCATTCTCGGAAAACCTCATTCGTTCGGCAATATCGGGGGGACAAATCGTCATCCTCTGGATAGATTCCAACTGCTCATCTTCCCGCAACCCTGCCGAACGAATCATGTCCCCGATGCTGTACAGGCGGTCCAGCGAGCTTGGAATACTCGGCAGCGGGCAAGTAGCGAACGTACCGCTTCCGTGCTTTACCAGCAGCTTGCCTTCCGATTCCAGTTGGCGAATAGCTCCCCGTAGCGTCGTACGCGAGACACGAAAGGATTGGGAAAGTACTGCTTCCGAAGGCAGCCGATCCCCCGGGCCAATCTGGTTAACCTCTATATATTCTTCTATACGCTGCTTAATGTTCTCTTGTTTTGTTGACACCGTCCGAAGCCCAGCCTTTCTATTGTATTAAGCCATATAAATCGGATTCGTAAAAGCAATCATCATCACGCAGTCCTCCATACAGCCATAAAGCTCGGCCCGTATCCAGCCCTTCCCTGCGTAATCTTGTAATGGCAGTGTATACTCTCCTGATTGAGCAGGGATCTGAATCTCGGAGCACACTCCCTGACTACTTGTCAGCAGAAGACGAAGGTTCTGAGGCTCAAGGTTGTAATGGGCTGCTCTCGTTTCCACATCTAATTGCACCGTCACAGATAATGAATCCTCTACAGCCAGCTCTACACATTCGCCGATGTGATATCGCTTTTCACTGCCCCTAACCTGTGCCGACATTGTCAGTAACGGCCCCATCGTAACCGACACCGAACCGAGGCGGATCGCTTCCACTGCCTGGTCGGCCAGGCTCTCCTGCTGTTCTATTTCATCATGAACGCCCAGATACGTCACAGCCGGAAGCGCATCATCCGGTTTAGATACATGCCAGTCCCGACCGCTTACCGCAGTGATGCGATACCCCTGATTCAATAAATCCGTCCACATGGCAAACGCCCGCTGGCTATCCCGTTTAATAGACGGCATGAGCGTCGACCAGACCTCAATATAATCGACCTCATGCCAGTCCTGAACGGTGTACTCCCAAAAGCACCCCGTACAGATCGGACTTCCGATCCTGAATGGATGGGCAAGCCCGGCAATGCCTCCCTGCTCATGCACCTGCCGAATCCCCTCATGAATGTCATCCGGTCCCAGCACACGCCAGTCGATAAAGCGCTCTACCCCCAGCGTCAGCATATGCCCGTAAAAGGTCGTCCACTCCATCCCTGAAATGATCGGGACACCGAACTGTTGCTGAACCCGTTCCTGATCCGCAAGTGTCGACTGCGTATTGTGATCCGTCATAGCGATGCATTCAAGCCCGAGATTTTTTGCGCTTTGGGCAAGCTCCTCCAGCGTTTGCTTTCCGTCGCTGTGAAGCGTATGGGTGTGGAGCTCAGCCGGAATCCATTTAAACATATAACGCTTCCTCCCCCGATACGTGAATTTGGTAGGCAAGCGTCTCGGTCACAACGGCATGCAAACTGACGGTAATCCGCCACATGCCCGCCGGATTATCTCCTGCGAGGAATCCCGGCGAAGCAGCAGACGAACCGAGCCAATGCTCCTGCTGCATCTCGGGACGATGCGCATTTCCCCGGTGACGGAGAGGGTCATCGACAGACAACGTCAATAAATTTTGCAGCGGTATATACTTCTTCCACAGATCGGATGAATGACCCGGTTCGTCGTATCCGTATTTGCTCATGCTTTCCTCAATGATTTCTCGCGCCTGCTCTTGATCCTCCAATAACTTGGGGGTGTATGAGAAGTGAATGCGGATCGTGTCAGTCGGCTGTGGGATGTGAAAAGAGTACGTAATATGGCTCTGGGTGCAGGTTCTGTCGACCGTTCCTTCCACATACAATAGTCTGCTCATGAATCTCCATCCTGACTTGTCGGGTCATCCACAGTACGGTTCACCATATGATTCACAGTATGATTACCATCACCCGCCCCGTCTTTGCCTGCTGCCCATAAAATACCTGCTGGTTGAAGCCGCGTTAGCTCAATCACCCAGTCCGTACGAATACCTGGAAACTGCGGCAGATAATCCTCGTTTAACGTAAAAGCATACAGTCCAGCCATTTCCATGCTGTCCGCACCGCCTTCCAGCAATACGGCTCTAATTTCGGCTATATCCTCAAGCGCAGCCTCTCCAGATAGCTTGATCGTGGTAGAAAAATGCGACTCTGCCCCCTCATAAGCGGCCCTGAAATCACCCAGTCGCAGATCATGATGGCACGATGAATACCACTGCTCCGAGCCGTGAAGGCGAAGCTGTATATCGACACAGGCATCTTCCTCGCGTCGGTTAAAGCCCGGCTTGGACGCTGGAGACGATTCACTGCCAGAAGCCTGTAAGGGGCGTTTTGAAGTCTGGATAAATACATAGCTACGCTGGTGGGCAAGCGCAATGGAAGACGCGAGTGACGGCATTTCCAGCTCCTGCTGACGCTCCATCTCCCACCCGGTGACCTGATAAGCAAAGGGAAAACGGCTCATGACCGCTTCACGCGGCTCTTCCTCTGGCTTCCACTGGAAAGCAGGCGGCAGCATAAAACGATAGTCCGATGAAATGTCATCCTTAAAGTTTCCATTGGTTGTTGCGGATTGGAGAACAGGATGCCCGCCCAGATCATAGTTGCCATTAAACGCAGTCGTAATATGATGTGCCCCCTGGAAAACAGCTTCCAGAACGTTACCCCTGGCATCCAGCTCGACGCGGTACATCCATTCGATATCGGTGGTTCTTCCCCATTTGCTCATAAGCAGTGGCGCAGGCGTTCCCTCATCTTCATGGCTGAACATCATCTGATATTCGATGATCGTTCGTTCTTCCTCCTCTGCCACCGAATAGAACAGAACCAGCGGCGTATCTGTGAAACGATTTTCATAGGGATGTGCCAGATTGCGACCGTATAAAAGTGGGGTGTGGCGATAAATCAGCGATCTTGGAGACGAATCAGCCACACAGCGCAGTTCAACCCCGTCGATCCATGCTCTGGATACAAGCGGAGCCGATTCCAGCTCACGAAATTCGGCGTACACCTCATAATCGCCTTCTTTTAGATACCCCAACAAACGGGTGTACACTCCCTGACTGCTGCCATAATACAAAATAACATCCTGATTATAGGCTTCGTTCAGGTAGAGGCGCACGAAAGCGGATTCCCGATCTGTAGCAGCCCAATCACTGTCCGATCTGGCGAGCAGATCAAGCTCTGCGAATCCGTCTTCCGGCATGGAAAACGTGAACCGGAATCCATTCCCCGGACTGAGTTCAACCTCTGATTTGTGTAAGGAAATCCGGTAACCGCAATCCAGCAGGTCCTTTTCCCACACACGCCCGCTAAACCCGGTAATCTGCACCTCTGCTTGGCTATTCATCCCTGTAACCTCCTTAGTGTATAGCGGCTGTCTAGCTCGCATCCGCATCCTTCACCATTGTCCGAATATAAAAGTAGCCCATAAAAGAACACAGTAAAAACATAAACACTGCCATTGCGCTGGCTGTATGCGTCTCCTGATAGCTGGAAAATACTTGCTGCATCGCGACACCCAGCACCTGCGGCGAATTAGCGCCAATCAGGAACGGAGCTGTGAAGCTGCCCATAATCCCCATAAAGATGAAGGTCACCGCAACCCACATTGTTTTGTAGGAAAGGGGTAAAATAAAGCGCCCAAACAGTTGCAGCGTGCTGGCTCCCGCGTCTCTGGCACTCTCCACAACAGCGTTCGGAATGCTGGCCAGGGCCGAGCTTAGGAGCATCGTGGCGAACGGAATGTTAAACCACAGATTAGCCAGCACCAGACCTTTGTAGTCGTAAATAATCCTCGGAATGGTTTCAATACCCAGCGGCAGCAAAAGGCGTGCGGCCCAGCCATGATTGCCGTACATCGTAATGATCGCATAGGTTGCAATTACGCCAGGAACAAACATCGGGACAAAATACAATCGGCCGATCCATTTGACGACAAAACCTTTTCCAAATCGCAGGTAAATCGCCAAGGCGTAGCTGATGACTAAGGTAAGGGCCGTCGAAACCAGCGTGACATTGATCGTATATATCATATTTTTTCGCATCGCAGGCTCTGTGAACAGGCGGATATAGTTCGCCAGCCCGTAGCCTGTTCCATGCTGATCTATCAGGCTTTCCTTTACGGCATAGAGAATCGGAATAATGACGACGACCAGCAAAATGAGAAAAGACGGGATGACCAGGGCAAGCCCCAGCATCCCCCTTTTGGACGATGAACTCATGATCAACCGCCCGCTACTTCACTTTGCCAGCGTTTGTAGATTTCCTGCTGAAGCTCGCCGCTGTTGAAGCTGCGGTATCCAGAAGATACACTGTTGAATTTTTCTTGCAATTCACTTGGCATCAGATTCCACTTAATCCCCGGATACCCGTACATTTTGTTGATAACAACCGTTTGCGCTTCTGGCGTCAGCACGTAGTTCAGGAATTCTTGAGTTGCTTCTTTTTTGGAGGAAAGCAAAGGAACCATCAGATAAGAGGGACCGCCTGTAAAAGCAGGGTCGATCTGTGTCAGCTTCACCGTGTCTGGAAGCAGACCCTTAGCCAGTTGTTCGAGCGCCATATCGGACCAAGCTGGAACCATGTCCACCTCTCCACTTGCCAAAATATCAAGCGTGCCTTGGTTCTTTTTCGGATAGACTCCCTTTTGGTACATCGAAAGGCCCAGTTCCTTGAGCAACGAGAAGCCTTGATCCCATTTCTTCATATTTGCCGGATCATCACTGTTCATCGCCTCTGGAGGAAGGAAATTATAAATAACCGTGTTCACAAACGAGCTACCCGCTCCACCCGTGGACGGGTCGTTATAAGCAAATTTGCCCGGGTGCTGGCGAATCCACGCATACAGCTCGTCGGCTGTTTTCGGAGGTGTCGCCACTTTTGCGCTGTTGTAGGCAAGGACAACCGAAGAGGCACGGTATGGAATGGCCTGATTGTTTACTTGCTTGAGATACGTTTCATCGACATTCTTCAAATTGGGAACCTTGGCAGTATCCACCGTTTCCCACAGCTTTTCGCCTACCCCTTTGGTGATGTCATCCAGACTGCCTTCGTACAGGTCGATATCTGTATCGGTTTGCCCGCTCTTCTTGGCTGCGATCAGACGATCCAGTGTAGATGCTCCCCCGGTTCCCGCTGGCAAATACACCAGCTTGACCTTAACGTGATCATTTTTAGCTTCAAAGTCCTTGATTAACGTTTCCCACAGCTCTTTGACGTTCAAAGAACCGCCAGTGTACAAGGAGATTTCTGTCGTTCCCGTAGCTGCTCCTGCTTTTGTATCCTTGGCTTCCCCTGTAGCTGTAGCGGCATTACCACCGTTTCCACATCCAGCCAACAACGATAAGCTAAGCACCCCAGACAAAATCAGACCCATCTTCTTTTTCCCAAACACGTTGTTGCCTCCTTTAGATAGTTGCACAAGTTCGCAGCATCACCAGATGATGCGTTCATGATGGACATTGATGCGATGTAGAGGTTGATCGTGAATCTTCACTGTGCTGCTGGAAAAGTAACAATTTTACTGAAGCTGAATCTGATTTGCTCTCCACTGCGCAGCTCGGCCGCCCGTTCACGCGGCACAAACATTTTCAGATGATCGGTACCGCTATCCAGCGAAACCTCCGCATAATGCCCGAGAATCATCACTTGTCTGATCGTTCCGGCTAGAGAGCCGTTTTCTTCCGTCGTCAGAACAATATCCTCTGGCCTTACACCAACCATGGATTCACCGCTGTATTCATGCTCCTGCGCAAACGCAATTCCGCTCACGGACACACTGCGACCTGTACTCACCCCCTTTAATAAATTGATCCGGCCAATAAAGCCTGCTACAAAAAGCGATTGTGGCTTGTCATAAATCTCCTGCGGCGACGAGAGCTGCTCAATGCGTCCCGCATTCATAACGACGATCCGGTCGGAAATGGACAGTGCCTCCTCCTGATCGTGGGTGACGAACACCATAGTCATTCCTGTCTGGGTCTGGATGTCACGCAGTTCTTCCCTCATCTCCATGCGCAGCTTGGCATCGAGCGCGGAAAAAGGCTCGTCCAGCAGCAATACATCCGGCTTTAGCAGCAGAGCCCGAGCGAGCGCTACCCGCTGCTGCTGACCGCCCGAGAGCTGCCCCGGCGTTTTACGCTCTGCTGTCTCCAGCCGAACCAGCGCCAGCGCTTCCTTTACCTGACGGTCGATTTCCGCCTTTTTCACCTTGCGAATCTTCAAACCGAAAGCCAGGTTGTCATACACCGTCATATGCGGCCACAAATTATAGCTTTGGAACACCATAGCGGTCGGGCGTTTTTCGGGTGGCAGCTTGAGCACGCTTTTACCCTGAATCTGAATGTCGCCACTGTCCGGGTCCAAAAAGCCGCCAATGGAGCGAAGCACGGTTGTTTTACCACAGCCGGAGGGACCAAGTAGCGTTACAAGTTCCCCTTTCATTACGTCAAGTGAAATGCCCTTGACCCCGTCTCCCGTCTTAAAGCGTTTGGTTAACTCACGAATGGATAATTGAATGGACATTAGCTTTGGCTCCTTTTTACCAATTGCGTTATTTCACCTGGAATCCCCCAGCCAGCACGTCCGCACTTACGAAACGCCTTGCAGCAAGCAGCAAGATTACCGTGGGCAGGGTCAGAATGACGGAGAATACAGCACCCGTGGTGCTTGGATAATCCGCAATAATGGAATACATGATGACGGGCATCGTTTTATAGTCCGGTGTCCCGACGAGCAGCGTTCCCTGCGCCTCATCTAATGAAGCGAGAAATGTAAAGATGGAAGCGACCACAATGCCGGGCAACGCCATGGGGAACGTAATTTTCCAGAAAACCCGTAGCGGTCCCGCCCCGGCATCCCGGGCAGATTCCTCTTGAGCACGATGGACGCTGCGGAACGCAGAGGAAGGAATCCAGGTCATGTACATCAGCGTGTTCACCATGTGGATCAATACAATGCCCGTAAAGGTGTTCATCAGCCCAAATTTGTAGAACAACACCGCGATGGACACGTACAGCCCCATTTTCGGAAAAGCATGCGTGAGCAAAAATGAAAACAAAAACCACTTGCTAAGCGGAAACGAAATCCGCGCAAAGGCGTAGGCAGCGGGAACACATACGATAATCGAGCACACGGTAACCGTAATGGCGATCAGGAAGGATAGAGATATGGAGCTGAGCACATCATCCTGGGTCAATACAAACTTCCACCATTCCAGTGACAAGCTCTGTGGCAGCGGTGCAGGATACTGCCATTTTCCCGAAACCGCCAGCAGCAACAGATTGGTCAGAGGCCCCAGGAAAAAAATGACGAAAATAACGAGCACGATGAACTCCACAATTTTGCGTGTGCCAAGTGAGCGAAGATACCAGTTCATAATTCATCCCTCTCAAGACGTCTAGACGTCCGAATCTCTTTCTATCTGGATTATAGAGAGGGTTTGTTATCACAAATCGACATGGACGATAAGATTTTGTAAAGGGGAGGGAAATCAGAGGAACGCTTTTTACATAAAAAAAGGAGAGGGGGGCTTTTAACAGCCTCTCTCTCCTTGGTCGTGCAGGAATAGCTATACAATTAAATAGGCATAACGCCTTAACAGATAAAACGATTCCGCTGGTTTACAGGTAAATCGGAAGCACTTGGTTCGTTTGGTCACGGTTACGACCAACAGAGAAGATCGCAATTGGAATACCTGTCAGCTCGGATACGCGTTGTACGTAATTACGAGTAGTCTCAGGCAATTCCTCCAGCGTTTTCACGCCAGTAATGTCTTCGCTCCAGCCTGGCATTTCTTCGTAAACAGCCTCGCACTCCGCCAGCATTTTCAAACTAGCCGGATAATGCGTAATCACCTCACCGCGATATTTGTAGCCTGTGCAAATTTTCACCGTTTTCAGACCTGTCAATACGTCCAGCGAGTTCAAGGACAAACCTGTAAGTCCGCTGACACGACGGGCATGACGTACAACCACACTATCAAACCAGCCAACACGACGAGCACGACCTGTAACGGTACCATACTCATGACCTGTTTCACGGATGTAATCGCCGATTTCATCATTCAGTTCCGTTGGGAATGGACCGTCACCGACACGAGTTGTGTACGATTTGGCTACACCAATGACCTGTTGGATCTTGGACGGGCCTACACCGGAACCGATACATACGCCGCCAGCCGATGGGTTCGAGGACGTAACGTACGGATACGTACCTTGGTCGATATCGAGCATAACGCCTTGCGCGCCCTCGAACAGTACCTTTTGATTCGCATCAATCGCATCATTCAGCACAACAGACGTATCCCCTACATAAGGACGAACAAATTCTGCATACTCCAGGTATTGTTTCAGTATGTCTTCCACATTCAACGGCTCGCCGCCGTATACCTGTTCGATCACTTGATTCTTTTCCTTCACTTGAAGGCGCAGCTTCGTTTCGAATTCCTCTGCATCCAGCAGATCAGCAATACGAATACCGTTACGAGCAGCTTTATCCATATAAGCAGGGCCGATCCCTTTACGCGTAGTACCGATTTGGTTAGGTCCTTTGCGGTCTTCTTCCAGCACATCCAACGTTATGTGGTATGGCATAATAACATGTGCACGGTCACTAATGACCAGATTTTTCGTAGAGAAGCCATTATCGTGAATGTAAGTAATTTCTTCAATAAGAGCGGCCGGATTAACTACCATGCCGTTGCCAATGACACACTTTTTATCTTCATAAAAAACGCCGGATGGAATCAGGCTCAGCTTGTACTTTTTACCGTCAATGAGAATCGTATGACCAGCATTGTTTCCGCCTTGGTAACGGGCCACTACTTCAGCGCTTTCCGCCAGATAGTCCGTAATTTTACCTTTGCCTTCGTCTCCCCATTGTGTTCCCACAACGACTACAGTTGACATGTTTCATTCCTCCGTGGAGTGCCCACAGACACTCTGATTTTGAGCTGACGCGCTGCGCATATCCGATTTCAACCGCCTGAGCGGACAGATAGGGAGCGTTCTCGGACAGCAGGAAAAAACGTCCGTCGCAGACATTCCGTAGGTACGGAAAGCCCCGGGCGTAATGATCTCCCCACTGCGTTGAAGCAGCACTATAAGTGTAACAGCACCATTTTTCAAAGTCAAATAAAAAGCGAACATTATATCACATGAAAATAGTAATGTTCGTAATTGAGAGTTTCGGCCCTTATATAAAAACTTATGAATATCGCATGTAAAAGGCCCCTTCGACATTGCAAGAACCGCGTCGAAAGAGCCTTTTTTCAAATATATCATTCCGTTATCCAGCGAACGCATCCGAATGGGCACGCTCGTAATTGGCGAATTTATTATAATTTTTGAGAAACACCAGCTCTACCGTACCGACCGGGCCGTTACGTTGCTTGGCAATGATAATCTCAATAATATTTTTCTTTTCCGTTTCCTGATTGTAGTAATCATCCCGGTACAGAAACGCGACGATATCAGCATCCTGCTCAATGGAACCGGATTCCCGCAAGTCACTCATCATCGGACGCTTGTCCTGACGCTGCTCCACACCCCGGCTCAACTGGGAAAGGGCGATTACAGGCACTTCCAGCTCACGGGCAATTTGCTTCAAGGTCCGTGAAATTTCGGATACCTCCTGCTGCCGGTTCTCGCCCGACTTCCCGCGCCCATGAATGAGCTGCAAGTAGTCGATCACGATCATACCCAGTCCCTTTTCCGTCTTGAGACGGCGGCACTTGGCACGGATATCCGCAACCGTAATACCCGGCGTATCGTCAATATAGATTTCAGCCTCCGACAAGGCTGCAATGCCCATCGTCAGCTTCGCCCAATCGTCGTCGCCTTTAAAATCACCTGTCCGCATGACGTTCGCGTCCAGATTGGCCTCGGCGCAGATCATCCGCTGTACGAGCTGGGCAGCCGACATTTCCAGACTGAAGATAGCTACCGTCTCCTTCGCCCGAACTGCAACGTTTTGCGCAATATTCAGGGCGAATGCCGTCTTACCTACGGAAGGACGAGCTGCCACAATGATCAAATCATTGCGCTGGAAACCCGCTGTCATCTTGTCCAAATCAACAAAGCCAGACGGAATCCCGGTCGTATTACCCTTGTTCTGGTGCAGCAATTCGACCCGGTCGAACACTTCCATCACGACATCGCGGATGGCAATAAAACCGCTGCCTGAACGCCCGTTGGATATCTCCATAATCTTGCGCTCGGCATCGCTCAGCATACCGGCGACATCTTCGCCACCGCTATAGCCTTCGCTCACAATCTGCGTAGCTGCACGAATCAATCGGCGGAGCATCGCCTTTTCTTCAATAATCTGAGCGTAGTAATCCACGTTAGCTGCTGTCGGCACCCCGTGAGCCAGCTTCGCCAGATAGCTGACGCCCCCGATATCCTCCAACTGACCCTTGTCCTGAATTTTCGAGGTCAGGGTAACCAAGTCTATCGGCTGTCCGGATTCACCCAGCTCAATCATCGCTTCGTAAATCATCTGGTGAGCCTTATCGTAAAAATCCTCGGTCTGCACCCGCTCCATCGCTGTAATCAGTGCTTCGGACTGGAGCAAAATGGACCCGATAACCGCCTGTTCTGCCTCCAGGTTTTGCGGAGGAATCCGATCGAAAAATTCGCCGCCCATAATTATTCTTCGGTCACCTGTACCTTCAGCGTAGCTTTGACCTCAGGATGAAGCTTAACGGTCATTTGAGTCACGCCCAACGTACGAATCGGTTCTTCCAGCTCGATTTTGCGTTTGTCCAGCTTAATCCCCGTTGCAGCGACCGCTTCCGCGATTTGCTTGCTTGTAATCGCGCCAAACAGTCGACCGCCTTCACCAGCTTTTGCTTTAAGCTGAACAGTTGTGGATTCCAGCTTTTTACCGAGTGCCTGCGCCTCTTCCTTTTCCTCTTGCTTGCGCTTTTCCTCAGCAGCGTTCTGGTTCTCCAGCGTCTTCATATTCCCTTCCGTCGCCGGGCGGGCAATACCACGCGGCAGCAGGAAATTCGCTGCGTAACCGTCCGATACTTCCTTAATTTGACCCTTCTTGCCTTGGCCCTTCATATCTTTAATAAAAATCACTCTCATTCAAATAACCCCTCTTCCCCATCAATTTCGGCCAGCACGTCGACCACTCTGCGTTTGGCTTCCTCCAGCGGACAATCCAGCTGAACCGCCGCATTCGTCAGATGTCCTCCGCCGCCTAGCCGTTCCATGACGACCTGTACGTTCATGCGTCCGAGTGAACGGGCGCTGATCCCCACCAGGCCGTCAGGACGTTCACTGACCACAAAGGAGGCCAGTACATCCGTCATATTGAGTAATGAATCCGCCACCTGAGCAATCAGGAGCTGCGGTATCTTCTGTCCGGGCTCTGTCACCGCAAGCGCGATGTGCCCATATATCATTTTAGCATGCTTAATAATTTCCGCCTTAGCAATATATTCATCCAGGTCCTCTTTTAACATGCGCTGGATCATGACTGTATCCGCCCCGCTACGTCGCAAAAAACCGGCTGCTTCAAACGTACGTGAGCCTGTATGCAGGGAAAAATGCTTGGTATCCACCGTAATCCCCGCAAGCAACGATGTCGCCTCCAGCGGCGTCAGCTGAACCTTCTCATGAATATATTGCAGTAGCTCCGTCACCAACTCACAAGCCGACGACGCGTACGGCTCCAGATAAATCAAAACAGAGTCGTTAATAAACTCCTCGCCCCGACGATGATGGTCTACAACGACCACCCTGCTCGCCGTCTGCACCAATTTCGGCTCAATTGTCATCGAGGCCTTGTGCGTATCCACCACGACCAGCAGGCTATGCTCGGTCATCAGCTGGAGCGACTGCTCCGGCGTCATGAGCGCTGCCGACAGATTCTCGTCCTTGTTCACCTGCTCCATCATCCGGTCGATGGACGGATTGGATTTATCCAGCACGATGTGCGCCTCTACGTTGTAGAGCGCTGCGGCCTTCCATACCCCGATGGCCGCTCCCAGTGCGTCCATGTCCGGTATTTTGTGCCCCATGATCAGCACGCGGTCGCTCTCCTGCATCAGATCACGCAGCGCATGCGCAATGACCCGCGCGCGCACCCGTGTACGCTTTTCGACAGCATTGGACTTGCCGCCGTAAAAAGATAGGCGCTGTCCGGCCTTCACCGCCGCCTGGTCGCCACCCCGTCCGAGCGCCATATCCAGACTGGACTGAGCCAGCTCGCCCAGCTCCTTGATGCTCTCCGCGCCGAAGGACAAGCCGATGCTCAGTGTCATCGGCACCTTCAAATCGGCCGTCATTTCCCGTACCGTATCCAGAATGACGAATCGGCTTTGCTCCAGCTCCTGAAGCGCCTTGTGATTCAGCATGATGAGATAACGCTCGGATGACAAACGACGCAAATAAATATTGTACTGGTTCGCCCATGATGTAATCTCGCTCGACACCTTCGCAATAAGCGCAGTCCGCTGCTGATCGTCCATTCCCTGAGCGGCTTCATCCATATTATCAAGCATAACGATGCCGAGCGCCAGCCGCTCGTTCTCATACTGCTTGCGCAGCACCGCCAACTCCGTTACTTCATACAAATAAATCAGACGCTCATCCAGCACGATAAGGAACTGATAGTAGCGCTCATCATGCTGTAGCTCCACCTTTAGCTCACGAACCGGCTCCTTCGTCTCCTTTTTGGCGCCCAAAGCTCCTGCCAGTTGAGGAAAGAGGTCCTGAAGCGGCTCGCCTATCAGCGACTGGTCCTCGAACATTTCCCCTGCGAACCGATTGTGCCATTCCACCGTTCGATTTTCACTGTATAAAATGATGCCAAACGGCAGTGAGCTGATCGCTTCCCCTTCCACTCGCTTGATGCGAAAGGAAAGGCCGCTGATATATTGATTCAGTTCCCGACGGAAATCCAATTCCGTCTTCAGCATCAGCCCGCCGAGCAAGAATGACAGCAGCAGTCCCATCACACCCAGTTCCCAGTTATACATGGAAATACATATGACAAGCACCAGCAGCAGTAAAAACGCCCAGACGGTATGATAGCCGTGCCAGCGTTTTTGTAGAAATTTAGGCATGACTGTTCACCCTATTTCTTTGATCTTGTAATAGCTTCACGCAGCGGAAAGGCCAAATCAATAATACCGATAATGCGGAGCGGCTGGAACACCAGAACGACGAGCGACAGCAGCAACGCGATCACCGGGCTCATTTTACGACTATGCGTCCAGAAGTAAATAAAGCCAATCGTCTGGATAATAAAACACGCATGGATCAGCGGCAACATACTAACAGAAACCGCCTGAACCCAACTGCTGTCAGAGGACATGGCCATCCACTCAAACACAATCGCCAGCAGGTAATACCAGATGAGCGCGCGTGGCAGCCTCCATTCTCGGGCAGGCTTCATTTTGCGCACAGGCACATCAAGGCTGCTCAATGCCGGACGCGCCAGAGCGTGTGTGATCACAGCCAGTAAAAACGAGGTCAGGATCAGCACATATGGAACTTTGCCGATCATCATCGTACCGAGTCTCTGTGTATCTTCTGCTGTCCAATTCATGCCCGGAAGCATCGGATTGCCATTTAAGATTTGCTGTACCAGATTTGCCGATATAGCAGCCTGATCACGAAGATACTGCGAAAGATCAAACCCGAGGGCATACGTAGCAATGAGTAGCACAACCAACAACTCGGCTAAAATCACACCCATTCCGGTCATCAACGCCTGAAAAGCAGGGGCTCCCTTTTTATATACCCGTCCCATCAACAATGCGGGGATCAGAAAATAAATCGCGGGAAGCAGTAAATATACATCTTGTAGCGCTATAATCAACAGCACCGGTATCACATGAATCAGAAATCCTTTGAAAGGCAGCGATGAAAACAATACAACGCCAGGCACAATCAGCAAAAATACGGTAAAGATTCTTAAGGGTGTCAATAGAGACAGCAGCAGAAGCAAATAAATAACGCTCCATGCTACAGTTGCCAAGCGGAATTTCAAAGTTTTCACCTCTTACGCATATGTTCTTCCAGTGCGGAAATGTCCTGATACCAATCCTCTAGCTGGTGTCCTTCTTTTCTGTGCTTTCTTAGCTTGTCGATGATGAGATCATCCAATTCACGGTAAGACACCCCAAGGCGTCTTCCCAAAATATAACTGCTCATCATCAGACTCGCCAGACAATCGCCAATGCGGGCTGTACTGCCTTCCCACATCGCTTTAAACAGACGGGATACCTGGTCAAGTACCTCTGTTTTGAGCCATTCAATCACCTTGGCCCGCTTAACTACATCCAGTTCTTTAGGCATATGATGAAGAGTCACACCCCTCTGAAAAAGCTTTATTCTCCATTATAGCATATCCTATTCTGAAAATAACTGTTACCCCATAGGGTAAATTGTTATTTTCAGAGCAGCTACGCTGCTTGCTTTAAGATGACGAGTTAAGTGATTCCCTCGACACGAATTTTTCACAATATTCAATAATCTGGCTACGGCGGACAATGCCGATAAACCGTTCCATATCATCCACAACAGGAACAAAGTTCTGCACCTTAGCCAAATTAATTAGATCCTCCATATTGGCATCAATGGACACCGGCTTTATCGAAACCCGAAGCGGGACGTCCTTGAGCATAAACTTCGAAGCGTTTTCAAAGGTGATCTTCCCCTCAGATTCTTTCATATGCCACAGCAGATCACCCTCTGTAACCGTGCCGGTATATCTACCTTCCTTATCCAAAATCGGAACCGCCGTAAAACGGTGATACTCCATTCGCTCCAACGTTTGCCGTAAAGTAGCATCCGCCATTACAAAAGCAACCTCTTGTTTGGGAAGCAAGAAAAAAGCGATATTCATGAGAAACGAATCCCCCTCAAGATCAATTGTAAAATCAAATGATTACTCACTGAATGTCCTGCTTGTCGGGAAGCTTCAGCGTCTGCGGGGTTGTGCCGGAATCCAGCCAGTTTGCGATCATGAGTCTGGCGTATTCGAGTTCCTGTTCATTGGCCCGGTCATAATACAGGCCCTTCTTCTTGAAACCTTCCCCCGTAATCGTAAAGCTCGAAATTTGTGGTTGACCCTGCGAAATGGCCTGCTTCCCAAGCCCTGTAATAAAAGTAGGCTCCATATCCGTCTTGAAATTGGCTCCCATAATATCGAGCAGCTCCGGAAGCTTGGAAATCCCGTTGATATTCAGCAGCTTATCTGCCATTGCATTCAGAAAAATTTGCTGCCGTTTGGTACGGTTAAAGTCGCTGTCTTCCCTATATCTAACATAATACATCGCTTCTTCACCATTATAAAGCGGCTTGCCCGCCTCGATGCGGAACTTGATATGCAGCGGATTTTTATTCTCAATCGGCTTATCAATGGGAAGCTCAACCCCGCCCACCGCATTTACAGCATCCTGAATACCCTGAAAATTAATCGTAGCATAATAATCGGCCTTATGCTCCATCAGCTTCTCTACCGTAGCTATGGACATATCCTCGCCTCCGAACGCATAAGCATGGCCCAACTTATCAAAATCATCCTCACCGTCATGATTTGGATCATGTCCGACAATCTGGACATACGTATCCCTTGGAAGGGAAACCAGAAGCACACGCGATTCCGCAGGCCGTACAGCCGCATAAATAACCGTATCCGAGCGGCCACGCGCCTTCTCGTTCGGCCTTTGGTCCGTACCGAGCAGCAGCACCGAAAACGGCTCTTTCCGATAAGCAACCGGCTCCGACTGCTTCTGTCCCTCCGATTGGCGCGGCTGAAAGGACTTCTCCAGCTTGCTCTCCAACGTCGGAGATACGAACCAGTCAAAGGCCACCAGCGTTAGCTGTTGACGGAACAGATATCCTCCCACCGCAATCAGAAACAAAACAATACATGAAATATATAGAGCGGTAAACCCTTTTTTCTTCTTAGGCTTGCCGCCTGTCCTTCTCCTATGTCTTCTCTCCATAACAGGTTCCTTCCTTCTTCACTTCAATAAATCCCATCTCTTCATTAAACCGAATCCGGCCCTTATGAAGCGGAAACTTCCCCCCACAGCATAAAAGGTCTGCTACCTTGTTGTCAAAAGTACCATGTCGTAGCCAGCCCCTCGCCACCACATTCACGCCAAAAAAGGCTTCGCCCTCACGGTCAAAGCCTTGCTTGATGTTTATAGCCCGTATCCTATGTAGCTTTTAAAGTCGTTCCTTACCTTAGCGCGAAGTCAGCTTCACCAAATTTTGCAGCCGTACCGGGAAAGAGGTAGATAGAGCGAAACCATAGTCGAACAGCTTCCGTGTCTGCTCGAAGCGTTCCTCCTTGCTCGGCGCCCCCAGCACCACAGCTACCAGCCTTCTGCCATGCTGTTCGGCTGTGCCGGTGAAGCAATATCCCGCATCGCTGGTGTATCCCGCTTTCAGCCCATCCGTTCCTGCGTAAGAGTAGGGTCCCGCCAAGGAAAGCAGCATCCAGTTCGTATTACTAATATAGATGCCCTTATCCTTCAATTCCATCTGCGTACGGCTGGACGTTCTCAAAATCTCCGGATGCGACGTTATCAGGTAGGAGGCCAGCTTCGCCGTATCGCTTGCCGTCATTTGCGTTTCTCCCCGAATATTCTCAGGATGGTTAGGACCCAGCTCACTCTGCCCCGCTCCTGATGCATTGCTAAATCGGCTGTAGGACGTCAATCCAATCTTAGCCGCCTTGTCGTTCATACGCTTCACAAAAGCCGGTTCATTGCCCGCCGAGCGCTCCGCCAGTGCCACAGCCGCGTCATTAGCCGAATACACAACCATGCTCTGGAACAGTTCGGACACCGTCAGCCTTTCACCATATCGGAGTGACAGATTCACACCACCTACCGTACTTGCGTAACGGCTGATTTTCACTTCATCATTCCAGCCTAACCGCCCGGCACGAATATCCTCCAGCACCAGCAGCTCGGTCATGAGCTTGGACATATTTGCGGAAGGCATAGGCGTATCGCCATTCACATCCATCAACAATTCTCCCGTCTGCATGTCCATCAGTACCGCAGCTCCTGCGTGTACATCTGGCTTTCCGACCAGCAGTCGGGGTCCAAGTGTAATAAAAATCAATATAATAAGTACTGGGACCACAATAGCCCAACGTAACCAGTATTTTTTCATCATCGTAATAACCCCCATACTTTATTAGACGATGAAAAATCCATTTTGTCTGCAACTTTTCGAAAAAAAGATGCAATTTTTTTTGCTTTTTCCACTCCACAGCAAAAAATCCGCCATTTCCTGCTTGCAGGCTGACAGATTTTTATAAGTCGAATGATTCAAAAAGGCTTTCTACTATGTTTCTAGGCAAAATGACAGGCCACATAATGCTGATCGCCTGCATCCCGATACGCCGGAATTTCCGTTTTACAACGGGCCTCCGCCATAGGACAGCGCGTATGGAACTTGCAGCCTGACGGCGGATTCGCCGGGGAAGGAATGTCCCCTTTTAGCACAATCCGTTGTCTCTTGATCGTAGGATCGGGAATGGGAACCGCCGACAGCAACGCCTTCGTATACGGATGAAGCGGATTTCGGAACAGCTCTTCCTTGGAAGTCAGCTCCACCATCGAGCCCAGATACATCACACCGATGCGGCTGCACAGATGCTCAACCACACTTAGATCATGCGAAATGAACAGATACGTCAACTGCCGTTCCTGCTGCAAATCACTTAACAAGTTAATAATCTGAGCCTGAATAGACACATCGAGTGCAGATACCGGCTCGTCAGCCACGATAAAATCAGGATTCAAAATCAAAGCCCGTGCAATCCCGATCCGCTGTCGCTGACCGCCGGAGAACTCATGCGGATACCGATCATAGTGATAAGCAGATAATCCGCAGATATCCAGCGTCTCGTTAACCTTTTTCCGCAGCTTACTATGTTCAATCAATCCGTGATCCAGCAGTGCTTCCCCGATGGCTTCACCCACCTTAATTCTCGGATTCAATGAGCTAAAAGGGTCCTGAAATACAATTTGCAGCTTCGGACGAAGCGCACGGATCTGCTCCTTGCTTAACGCATGCAAGTCCTCTCCCTTGTATCGCACTGATCCCTCGGTCTTATCCATCAGCCTGAGAATCGTACGCCCAATCGTGCTTTTGCCGCAACCGGATTCTCCTACCAGACCAAAGGACTCTCCCTTATGGATGTTAAAAGATACATCATCGACCGCTTTCACATGCCCCACGGTACGCTGAAAAATCCCGCCTGTGATCGGGAAATATTTTTTCAGACCTTCCACTTGAATTAAAGGCTCGCTCATCCCCGTTGCCCTCCTTCTTCCTCATATAGCCAGCAGGCAACCTTATGACCGTTCTTCTTTTCGCGCAGGGGAGGGGCCTGATCCTTACAGATCTGCATACAATGCACACACCGATCATGAAAATGACAGTTTTCCTCCAGCTCAATCGGGTTGGGAACCTGACCAGGGATCGAATACAGCCGATCAATCTTCTGATTAATGACGGGCTTCGCCTTCAATAACCCTTGTGTATACGGATGCTGCGGATTCTTGAACAACTCAATGACGGGGGCTTCTTCAATCACATTTCCGGCATACATGACGACCACGTAATCGGCCATTTCCGCCACGACGCCCAGATCATGCGTAATCAGCATAATGGACGTTTTGAGCTTATCCTTCAAATCCCGCATCAGATCGAGGATTTGCGCCTGAATGGTAACATCCAGCGCCGTTGTCGGCTCATCTGCAATGAGCAGCTTAGGATTACAGCTCAATGCAATAGCAATCATGATCCGCTGACGCATACCGCCGCTCAGTTCATGCGGATACGAATGAAATATTTCCTCTGAACGCGAAATCCCCACCAGATTGATCAGCTCAATCGCTCGGGTACGTGCTTCCTTTTTACTCATTAATGTATGCATCAGCAGCGGTTCCGTAATCTGTTCTCCAATAGTAAGCACGGGATTCAGCGAAGACATCGGCTCCTGAAAAATAATTGAAATGTCATTGCCGCGAATTTGCTGCATTTGGCCTTTATTCAGCGTTAACAGGTTTTTGCCCTCAAACCAGATTTCACCATCTGAGGTGTGTGGGGAATCAATCAGCCGCATCATCGTCATGGCTGTTACACTTTTGCCGCAGCCGGATTCGCCTACCACACAGAGCGTTTCACCCTCACGTATTTTAAAACTGACGTCATTGACCGCTTTGACAGTTCCGCTAGAGGTATGAAAGTGGGTTTTCAGGTTACGAAATTCAATCAAAGCATTTTCCATAAACGTTCGTCTCCTACTTCTTCATTTTAGGGTCCAGTGCATCGCGCAAACCGTCGCCAATCAGGTTAATCGCTACAACCGTAATTAAAATACACATTCCCGGTGGAACCCATATCCAAGGCCGCTTGCGGAAGTCGATCAGATTGTTCGCAGCCGAAATCATATTTCCCCACGAAGGTGTGGGCGGCACAACACCGATTCCCAGGTAACTGAGCGCAGACTCCGTTATAATCGCCCCAGCTACCCCGAGCGTAGCCGTAACAATAATCGTAGGAATCGTGTTCGGCAGCAGATGGCGGAATATTTTACGGCGGTCTCTCAAGCCGAGCGCTTCCGTCGCCTGCATGAACTCCTGTTCACGCAACGTAAGAATCTGCCCCCTGACCAGACGGGACAAGCTCGTCCAGCTCAAGACCCCGATAATGAGCATTAGAAAATAAATCCGTTTCGCTGGATCAACCTTCAAATCGGACAGAACGGCACCTAAAATAATCAACAGCGGCAATGTTGGCAATGCCATAAAAATATCGGCAATCCGCATAATGATCGTATCCACGCCTTTACGATAGAATCCTGCCAGTGCTCCCAACGTCGCACCGATCACGACCGAAATAAACGTGGCCACCAACCCCACCGTCAAAGAAATACGGCCAGCCAGCATCGTACGCAGCAAAATATCTCTGCCAAACTTATCTGTACCAAGCCAGTACTGGGCATTCGGGGCTAAATTTTTGTCAGATAGCTTATAATCATCCAGATGATAAGGTGAAATCATCGGTCCAAATACACAAATGATCACCATAAGAATCAATATAATGAGTCCGGCCAAGGCCAAATGGTTCTGGCTAAAACGGCGAACGGCGATTCTCCACGGAGACGCTTCAGGACGGATTGCCGCCTTTGGACTGGTTTCAATCGTGACTGTTTTTGCGGGCAATAGTATCCCTCCTACTTCAAGCGAATTCTTGGATCTGCCATGCCGTACAATACATCCGAGAGCAAATTACCGATGAGCGTAAGGACCGCCAGAAAAATAGTGAAGCCCAGCATAAACGGATAATCCCGCATACTGATCGACTCTAGATAGACCTGCCCCACACCCGGCCACACAAATACCTTTTCCAGAATCATCGCCCCGCCAAATAAAGCCGGAAGCTCAAAGCCAAGCAGCGTGATGGCTGGAATCAGTGCGTTGCGCAGAGCATGCTTGAAAATAACCGTCCGTTCCTTCAAGCCCTTAGCGCGTGCGGTACGAATATAATCCTGACGAATAACCTCCAGCATACCTGTGCGAAAATACCGGGTCAGGCTGCCTGTGCTCAGCATCGTAAGAACGAGCGTTGGCAGGAACATATGCTTGAGAACATCCACGATATAAGCCCATGAGCCCGGCTCCATCCCTGCTGTTGTCATACCGCCAACCGGAAGAATGCCCCATTCCAAAGCAAATATTTTGATCACCAAAAGACCGATAAAGAAGGACGGCAGCGACATACACAAAAATATGAATAGCGTGACAAACTTATCGAATAACGAGTATTGGAACTTGGCTGAAAATACCCCGGCAACAACTGCAATCAGCCAACTAAAAATAAGACTGAAAAAAGCGATAATAAAAGAGTTCCATACATAATTGCCAATGACCTTCGTTACCGGCTGCTTATGCTGTAATGAATCCCCCATATTACCCTTCAACATATTACCCGCCCATATAAAATAGCGTTGGTACTCCGGCTTATCCAACCCGTAGATATGTCGTAGCTGCTGTGCCTTTTCGGCGGTCATATTCGGGTTCTGCTTGGCTGTAATATAATCACCCGGCACCATGGCTGAAATCGCAAATACGATAATGGATATGCCAATGAGTGTGGGGATGAGTTGCAGCAGTCTTCGAATAATATACTGCTTCATAATCATTCCTCCAGACAAATAAAGAAGTGATATGCCCAGCCCGTGAGAGCTGAGCATACGATTGGCAACCCTTATTGAGCGAGCTGAGCGTTATACAGACTGAATTCAAAATCTTTGTATGGTGTAATTTCTAAGCCGGATACACGCCCATTAACTGGCCACATATCTCTGCGCTGATACATAAAGATGGCTGGCAAATCCTTGTTCAGCTCTTGATACAGCTCCTTGTAGATCACTTTACGTTTCTCTTGATCCAATTCCTTTTTACCCGCAATCGTCAGCTCATCGACTCTTTTATTGGAGTAGCCGACATCATTTTGTGACCCGTTCGTAAGGTAAACCGTTGTATCCGGATCAGGTGTCAATCCCCAAGCCGCAAAGAACATATCGAACTTGCCCGTATCCTTTTTATCCATAATGGCATTGAAATCTAGGGTTTCGGAATTCAGCTTAATGCCCAGTTCCTTGTAGTTGTTGGACATAATCGGCAGCAAGGCCTCTACTACTGGATTATCCGCAGTAGCTGAGAAGTTAATGGTAAACTTTTCACCGTTCTTCTCACGGATACCGTCCGCCCCAACCTTCCAGCCAGCCTCATCCAGCAAAGCCTTTGCTTTAGCGGTATCAAACTCATATTTGTTAATGCCTTCATCTGTATAAGACCAAGCTTCTGTAGATTGTGGAATGTTAATGACATTCGCATACGGACCGTACACCCCTTCCACAATCTCCTTCCGGTTCAAACCGATGGTCAGAGCTTGACGTACCTTAGGGTCCTGAAATTTCTTTTCTTTGTGATTAAATGCAATATATCCGTAGCCATTGGTCGGCATAATATTCACGTCCAGGAAGCCCAGAGATTTCAATTCCTCTACGTTATCTTCTGTAACCGTAACATTGTCTATATCGGTTTCACCCGTTTGCAGCATAGACAAGTTGGTTTCTTCTGTTGTCGTTTTGAAAATAACCGATTTTACCTTTGGTGCGCCCTTGAAGTAGTTTGGATTGGCTTCAAGTATGACTTGTTGACCCGGGGAGAAGCTTTTCAACACATACTGCCCGGAGCCGATTGGCTTATTATTAAGCGCCTTGATGCTGTCCATGTTACCCTTTTTGAAACCTTTTCCGTAATAAGCTTCTGGCATGAAGTATTGCTCACCCAAAAAATCCTTTGTATAAGCTGTTGCTTCTGTAACGGTTACCTCTACCGTATTATCATCAATGACCTTGATACCGGAGATATCATTCGCCTTGCCATCGTGATATTCTTTACCGCCTTTAATCTTAAAAGATAAAACATCCGTTTCTCCATCATAATTCGGATCATGCAGTACCTTGAGAACAAAGGCATAATCCTTCACCGTTACTGGCGTTCCGTCGCTATACTTCACACCTGGTTTCAGGTGGAACGTGTATTTCAAGCCATCCTGAGATACATCAATCTTGTCAGCCAAGCTATTTTCATATGTACCATCCGCTTTCACCTGTAAAAAGGAATCAAATACCGTTCTGACTACATATAGATCGTAGGTCGTTTGCCAGAACAACGGATTAAATACCCCTTTAGGTGACGTCATACCTACCACAATGTTATCCTTTCGGTTTGTAGCTCCCGGCGGATTTTGGGTCAGATCACTTGCTTTAATAACACCCTCAGTAACTTGTGGACTGCCTTCTTTTCCCTCTGTTTTATTATCCGTTTTGCCCGGCTGCGCTTCATTAGCACCTCCGCTACATCCTGCAAACAGAACACCAACGATCGTAAGCACCATAAGCAAAGAAACCCATTTCTTCGTTTGCACCATTCTGTTAATCCCCCTTAGTCGGTTCTTTTATTTAACAGCCTGTCTCTTTCCTGCGTTGATTCGTTAAAGCTTGAGGTTTGAAAATGAAGTCTGTGCATCCTCCTTACGGTTACCAATGATAACGTAAACACGTGTTTTTAGACCTTTGGTCAATTTAGGGTGCTGATAACCATTACATTTTTATTAAGGTTTATCTTAAGTGTAAAATAATATCACGTCAATATCTTTTTTTGTGTAATATAAAAATGCAAAATATCTATTTTTGTAAAGTTTATGAATTTTATTCGAAAAAATGCCGATAATCTGAATTTTCATGTAATATAAAATAACATTCCAGATATCTGAAATGTTTACTCTGGCGAGTTGGGGAATGTACGATCACAAATGTGACTAGAAAAGCTGCGCTACGATTAATGGTTAAACATGGATTGTATTATTAGTAAGTTACAATACATGGGACTTGTTGTCAACCAGAAAAATCATAAAAAAGACGCTCCCGAAATCGGGAACGCCTCTTTTGCTCTTCCATAAAACTACTATTCAGTAGTGTAAGGAAGCAATGCGATTTGACGGGAACGTTTAACCGCGATTGTCAACATACGTTGATATTTCGCGCTTGTTCCAGTCACACGACGAGGAAGAATTTTTCCACGTTCACTGATGAATTTTTTAAGCAGGTCTGTATCTTTATAGTCAATGTGAGTAATTTTGTTCACAGTGAAAAAACATACTTTACGACGTTTGTTGCGACCACCACGACGAGCTGGTCTTTTGTTATCGTCTCCGCCTTCTCTTTGTCTGAAGCCCATTCTTTGTCAGTCCTTTCCCAATTAAAATGGTAAATCATCATCCGAAATATCGATCGGTTTTCCGTCATCGGAAAAAGGATCCTGATTGTTTCGCGAGTTATTATTCCCGCGTCCACTATTGCTGTTACCGCCTCCGAAAGGAGACTCCTCACGCGCAGCTCCACCGCTATTGCCGCCACCGTTCCCGCCATCGCGGTTAGATTCCAGGAAACGCACATTATCAGCTACAATTTCAGTCACGTATACACGTTTTCCTTCATTGTTCTCATAATTACGCACCTGAACACGGCCTTCAACAGCCGTTAAACGACCTTTGCGAAGATAGTTAGCGCATGTTTCAGCAAGCTGACGCCAGGTTACGATCGGCAAGAAATCCGCTTCCCGTTCGCCGCCTTGACTTGTAAACGGACGGTCTACAGCCAGGGTGAACTGGGTTACTGCTACACCAGACGGTGTATAGCGCAGCTCTGGATCTTTGGTCAAACGACCGATCAGAATGACACGGTTCAACAATCCAATCCCCTCCTTTGAGCGTTGTTCATTACATAATCACGTACAATAATTAAGCTACGTCGTTCGTAATGAGATAACGAATTACTTCGTCAGAAATTTTCATGAGACGCTCAAGCTCAGCAACTACAGCAGGTTCTGCTGTGAAGTTTACCAGAACGAAAGAACCATCACGGAATTTCTTAATCTCATACGCAAGACGACGTTTAGTTACATCGTGACTCGTAATTTCGCCACCGCCGTTGGAGATGATACCTTGGAATTTATCGACTGCCGCTTGAACAGCTTCTTGTTCAATGTCAGGACGAATAATGTACATCACTTCATATTTGCGCATTCTTTACACCTCCTTATGGACATAAGGCCCTCAATCTCAGTTGAGAGCAAGGAACGAGCCTAAACTCGCACTAAAACAGTTTACCAAATCCAGCAACTGATTGCAACCAGCAATTGAGTTCATGGGATGTAAATCCGTTAAATTAGCTGCACACATCCCATTTTCCATGATTTTATAGGTACAGTATAATTTATCTATATATAGGAAATAACTCGATTTTCTGAAATCCCGTGTTGTGGTTCCCGCATGTTTCTGCTCATGTCAGCGCACAATAACCGTTGCAGTTCAAATCCATATAGTGAAGGAGGAACAGCCTTATGGGTGAAAAAACCGAATTTGAACCGGGTGACAAAGCACCAAATGACGGCGTATATATGGAAGTCGGAGAAAGAAGCTTTCATACGGAAATTCAAAACCCGCAGCAAGTGACACTGGAAAGAGGCGAATCTTTTCCGGAGACGACCAACCATAATCGCAAATGGAAGAAAAAAACGAAAGCCCGCGTTCATTAATGTATATTTCTTCGAAATCCGGGCCATATTATGATTAGGCGGTACAACAGAGAGGTGTGGTTCCGTTGGATTACGTAGCCGGACAAACTGTTAGGAGATCCATTCAAGGCATTAGAAGCGTTAGGTTTGTGTAAAAGGACTCTGTCTTTCCAACACTGGTATTGCTTGTCAGTACACCGAGTTTCGTGATGTGATTGGACAGATCGTATCCTGTTAAAAATGTATCGCCTACGATGGAGGACCTTTGAGGTCCTCCTTTGTTGCATTATCGGACTTTTTGCATATACTGGTAAAATGCAGATTAATCCGGCTCCTTCTGCTAGAATATATCCAAGTACAAAGACCTACTATTTACGGAGGTTTTAAGATGAGTTATTCTCGAATATTAAAGTGGATATCAGGTATATTCGAATTGGTGCTTGCCGTACCGATTGTAGGAGGAGCTATTGTCATGGGGACGGGTTACTCGGCTCTGGGATTCATGCTTATCCTGCATGCAGTAACACTCATCCTGTCGTTACGCAATCAGGAAGCGATCTACGGCTCTGTATGGGGGATATTGACCTCTTTGCTGGCCTGGATCCCCGTCGTAGGCTGGGTTCTCCATCTGATCGCAGCAATCCTACTGATGATCTCCGGCTCGAAAAAAACAAAACGCTATAACTACCCGCCAAACCAGCTATAACAACAAAGGGGTGTTCTTTAACAGCTGATACCTGTCACTGTTGAAGGGCATCTTCTTTATTTTATTCGCACCTCAACACTCATCCCTTGTTCCTCAAAAGGTCCAGCTCCCATATCTCCCCTCCCCGGCAGACAAAGTAATTCATCGAATAAGAAAGCCAGTCCGCTCTTATCTCTCCAGCTCCGGATGATGTCCGTGACAACCTCCGTAATTTCACGCTGTACCCCTCTCGCCAGTTGAAGTCCACCACACTCTCCTTCTACATAAAGATGCGTATGATACGGCTGTTCCACCTTTTGTACATGACGTAAGCACAAAGTGCCATTTTCGAGATAAAAGAAATAACACCCCTCATAAACAACTCCATCGAATATCTCGTACACATGCGGCAGATCATAAGGTCCATACACCATAGCCGCCTGTTCCAGTTTTAATGAATCCATATATAAAATCTCCTCTCCTCTTCCCTGTCTATTTATAGAAGCCATAATGTTCCCTTTACCATCTGGTACGCTTGTATATACAATGTTATTCTTGATTTTATCGTACGCTTATGAGTACAATAAGTAATTGTCTGGAATAAATTCAGGAGTGTGCAACATGAAGGTAAAAATAATGCTTGGCGAGTTAATTAAGAGTAAGGGTATCTCTCTAAACCAGCTATCTTATAAAACAGGCGTCCGCAGAGCAGCACTTTCTGAACTTGCAAACGATAAGAGAGAAAATATCAATTTCAAGCATATTGAACAAATTGCAAAAGCATTAGACATTTCAGATATCCGCGAAATAATTACTCTTATAGATGAAGAACAGCGCACACGTTATAATTAGGAAATAAAAAACTTTGTTATGCAGAGTTCTTGATATGTGCAGTCCCTCCCCTGTGATCCATACATACTCCCTTCTTTTAATTACGATTTTCGTAATTTAACTATAATTACGTTTTACGTAATTGTCAATATTTATTACGCTTTTCGTATCTCTATATATTTAGTTATGTGAAATAAGAAAGGAGGAAAAACATTGAGTCAACGATTGCTCGTCTGTGATTTAAAGAACCTCTTACGCGAAAAGGGTTGGGAACAAAAGAAACTAGCCGAGCTAACTGGTATTAGAGAAGCTACCATTTCAGAAATGGTCAGAAATAAAAACAAGATGTTTCCCCGACAGGCATTGGAAAAAATCATTAATGTTTTAGATATTGATGATATAGGGAAATTATTACGAGTTGAATATGTAGATGCTGATAAGTAAATGAATATCGGTGTCGCGTCTAATTTTATTTGTGTGGTCCAAAAAGCTTATAAATAAAAGGCGTAAGTTCTCGAATGAGTTATTTTCGAGAGCTTACGCCTTTGTAATATAAATATAAAAACCCCGCCAAATATGACGAGGTTTATCCGTAGAGAATAAGTTGAGGGAGAGTGCCACTTCTCCATCTCTTTAAAGACCACTAGGGCGTGTCGGCTGGCTGTTCCGACCTCAGCAACAAATTCTCTCCTAATAATTACCCAAATTATACACACAATATTCCACATTGTCAAACCTTTTTTACGGTATTAGCCTGAAGATAGGCGTTAAATGTATCTTGTGAGATTGGATAAGCTGATCGAAAAGCCCAGTTTTGATTATGACTTATACGGACTGCTACTAACATAAGATCATCAATTCGTTTAATAAATTGGATACTATTCCCTTTGGGGTGAAGACCTACGTACTCAGGTGTTTTAATTACCGAGGGAATTGCCTTTAAATGTTTTATGAAAGCTTCCTCCGAAGGAAAATCAGATTGATGTTTCTCTAGTTATTTAATTCTGTCCTTCCAAAGGACAATATCTTTTTCTTCATAAGGCAATTCGAGTAAGTCAATTATTTCCTGTGTTAACTTGCCTATAACCATGTTCTCTTGTGTCATATGTAAATCTAACTCGTATATCAAGTTCACGTCCTCCCTTTCCCTATACTTCGACAAAAAGAGGGAAACCTCCTTCCAAATTTTCCATATCATGAATACGATAACTGGTCTGTATGCATTCTCTATAAAACAAAAAATCTCCTATGCTCAAAGGCATAAGAGATTAATTTATGATTTAATGAAGTTAGTGGCGGAAAGAGTGGGAGTCGAACCCACGCACGCCTTGCGACGCCTAACTGATTTCGAGTCAGCCCCCTTAGACCTCTTGGGTACCTTTCCGCAGCAAGGATTATTATATCATCATTGTGCCCATGATGCAAGTTCATTGTTACCCGGAATCGCTCAGTTCTCCCGGCTCAATTCGTTTCCGAATTCTGCCCGTCAGCGTTGGATTTTGAACGCAGCACCTTCTTCATATTCTTTTCAAACTTGGCACGCGGAATCAACACACTGTGCTGACAACCGACACATTTGATCCGAATATCCATCCCCATACGGATAATTTCCATTTCATTCGTTCCGCAGGGATGGGGCTTCTTCATCTGCACAATGTCCCCCAGTTCAAACGACTTACGCTCCACCCTTCTCTCCCCCTTTTCTTTCTTGCTCGTCTTCCTTTTCGAGGGTTACCGCCGTCTCCAGCGCGCTCTGACGATGTTCCTCATCCTCTAGTGCCTTCTTGATGTTATTCTGAATATCACGTTCTACCGCAGCCCCTGTATTCGGCATACACTCCGCCACAACACGCACAATATACTCAGATGTCGTCATGGACTGAACTCCCAGAACATCCGGTATATTCAGCACCTGCACATTGGACTCCTCAATTCCATGGATCGCTTGTTTTACCAAGCCAACAGCTTCCTCCAGAGTACGCTCCGCCTTCATCGGTACATCTACCACCGCCAACGAATTGGACATGGAAAAGTTCGTAACCGCCGTAATCGAGCCGTTAGGTAAAATGTAAACTTCCCCTTTCCAGCTCACCAGCCTGGTTGTACGCAGCCCAATCACTTCTACTGTACCTTTGTAGGTTCCTGTCTGAATAACGTCTCCTACGGCAAATTGATCCTCGAAAATGATAAAGAATCCGGTAATCACATCCTTGACCAAGCTCTGCGCCCCAAAACCAACGGCCAATCCAAGCACTCCGGCTCCGGCAATCAGAGGCCCGAGATTAATGCCCATTTGAGACAATACCAGCATAATCAGAATGAAATTGAATACGATATTGGTTACATTTTTCAGCAATTCTCCAACGGTTGTTAGTCGCCTGGTATTCAATCGAAATCTTCCATTCTCTCCCTTTTGCTGCATCGACTTATCTATAATTTTATTAATAACCCGAATAAAGATACGTGTAATGATGAAAATAATAGCGATCTTCAAAACCACAAACAACAAGGTCGACCACATCGCGCTATCTGTAAGCCATCCCCATATAACATCCTTCCAGTGT
The DNA here is from genome assembly GCF_059417685.1 of Paenibacillus sp. LT-B23. Classification (NCBI taxonomy): domain Bacteria; kingdom Bacillati; phylum Bacillota; class Bacilli; order Caryophanales; family Paenibacillaceae; genus Paenibacillus; species Paenibacillus sp. LT-B23. The sequence continues at coordinate 73,411 of NZ_JBSQBM010000024.1, forward strand.
ATCGCATCCTTCACAACAGCAGCCGTTCCTGTATCGTTCTCCAACCAACGCATTAAGGTCATTATGTTGCTCCTCCTTACACAGGGGCCTACTCTTCTGGTTTCCCAAATTCTATTTTCTGCTACATAAGCCCATCTACTGCCTTCATTCATGTTGCTATGAATAATCTACTTCCCCCGAGTATAAAAGCCCAAACTTATCCATATACTAGCTACTATCTTGAGAATAAATGTTACCCGCAGGCTAATTGTTATTCTCTAAGGCAGTTATACTGCTGGTTTTCATCTCTGATCAATGCGATACCAACAGCTAACAGTCTATATAAAGCGAGCGCAACCTGCACACTCCATTACAGAGCGAAAGGAAGATTCCATGACTCATCCATCTGACTTCATTCCGGGGCAAGAACCCCTTAGCTTAAAAATATCACACACCGACCCCGGGATCCAATCAGCCATCATCCATCGTTTGCTGTTCCATTTGCACCAGGCGCCCAGTCTGCAAAATATCGTTATTATTTGCATCGGCACCGACCGTTCTACTGGAGATTGTCTCGGCCCGCTCGTAGGTACTCATTTGTCTCGCTATAAAAGCCCGCTCTTTCACCTTTACGGGACATTGGAAGAGCCTGTACATGCTATGAATCTGCAAACAACACTGGACGGCATACACACCCGGTACGACCAGCCCTTTATCATCGGCATAGACGCATGTCTTGGACAAACCTCCAGCGTTGGATGCATTCAGGTTGCGGACGGGCCTTTGAGGCCTGGCGCGGGGGTAAATAAAGAATTACCGCCGGTCGGCGATATCCATTTGACAGGAATCGTTAACGTCGGCGGCTTTATGGAATACTTTGTGTTGCAAAATACAAGACTAAATCTGGTAATGAAATTATCGGATATCATTGCTGGCAGCTTATACTCCGCGATTAAGGAGTGGCATTACCGTTCCGTCCTGCTTGCTGCGCAAGAGTAACAGCTTCTTTCTCTTCAGGGGATAAGGAATAGGATGACTGCCCCGCTTCCAGGGGCTTGGCATACACATAAGAACCATCCCGGTTATAAATACCGGTTAATACAATACCGTCCTGATTGTCATCTACAATAGCCATGGAGAAGCTTAGATCGCTTCCTCGCTCGCCAAAGGCATTATAGCGTTTGATGCCTATATGTCCTTTCAGGCCTGTCAGTTTACTGCGTAGAGATTTCATACTTGCACGATGGGCTTCCTGCTCGTCCTCAATCGTATCCATTTGTACCTTCAAATCAATCAGCAGCGTTTCCAAATTCTCAACACCGCTGCCTGCCATCATGGTTTCATACTTTCGCCGCATCTTCTTCAACTTTGCACCCTGCACAATGATAACAATCAACAGGATGAGCAAAATCAGCACAATTCCTGCAACGATTCCGGCAAGCTGTTCCATGATTAGTCCGTTCAATTCAGCCATATGCTTGCTTCTACTCCTCTATCTCAAAAATCATGTCACTGCATACCTCTTATTTTATACGTTTGAGGACAGCGAAACAAATAACAGAAGGCTATTAGTTTATTCATCCAGACTATTCTGATTCCTACACATCCAGACAAAGCAAAGACATATCTCACTTCCCGTTCCGACCAAGGAGACATGTCCTATTTCATACAGACTACTGCAATAGTTCCAGTAATCTTTCCAAATCCTGCTGGCTGTAATAATTCAATTCGATTTTACCTTTATCCTTGTTATGCTTAATTTTCACAGTTGTTTTAAAACGTTCACGCAAGGACTCTTCCATATGATCAATAAAAGGGTCCTTTTTTCTCACCTTGGGCTTGGCCTTCGCTTCACCAGGCTTATGGTCCAACTGCTGTACGGCTTCTTCCAGCTCCCGAACACTCCACTGCTGCTCAATGCATTGTGTCGCCAGTTGCTTCACCATGTCCGGATCTTTGAGTCCAACAATCGCTCTGGCATGTCCCATAGATAATGTTCCACGTGAAACATGATCCTTAACTTCCTCCGGCAATGCAAGCAAACGAAGGAAATTCGCAATATGAGAGCGCGACTTGCCCACTTTCAAGGACAATTCCTCTTGAGTTAACGAGAACTGATCCATTAATCCCTGATAGGCAACCGCTATTTCCATCGCATTCAGATTTTCACGCTGCAAATTCTCAATCAGGGCAATCTCCATTACCTGCTGATCAGTAAAATTGCGAACAACCACAGGTATCGTCGAATTCCCACAATATTGGGAAGCGCGGAATCTTCTTTCACCTGCAATAATTTCATAGCCTCTTAATACACTACGCGCAATAATTGGTTGAATAACACCGTGCTGACGAATGGATTCTGCCAGTTCTTTAATCGATTCCTCATCAAACGTTTTGCGAGGCTGGTACGGATTTGCACGCAACTGACTAAGCGGAATGTCAACAACCTTGTCCTCATCATTGACCGTAAGGGAGGGAATGAGTGCATCCAGCCCTTTTCCCAACCGTTTACTCATAAGATGCCACTTCCTTTGCCAACTCAATATATACCTCTGCCCCACGGGAGCGGGGATCATACGTAATAATGGACTGGCCATGTGATGGTGCTTCACTGAGTCTCACATTGCGTGGAATAATCGTCTGATAAACCTTGCTTTGAAAATACTTTTTCACTTCTTCAATCACCTGAATACCCAAGTTGGTACGGGCATCAAACATCGTCAGCAGCACACCTTCAATTTGCAGTGAGGTATTCAAATGCTTTTGCACCAATCGCACAGTATTCAGTAGCTGACTTAAACCTTCCAATGCGTAATATTCACATTGAATGGGGATAATGACCGAATCAGAGGCCGTTAAAGAATTAAGTGTCAAAATCCCTAACGATGGAGGGCAATCAATCAATATATAATCATACTTATGCTTGACGAGCTGGAGCGATCTTTTTAATCGGAGTTCACGAGAAATGGTCGGCACCAGCTCGATTTCCGCTCCTGCCAGTTGAATGGTGGCCGGAATAATATCCAGACCCTCAATCTGTGTACTGACAATCGCTTCGCTAGGATCAACCTCATTAATGAGTACATCATAAATGCAATTTGCCACATCCGCCTTATTGATACCCACACCGCTCGTTGTATTACCTTGCGGGTCGATATCCACGAGCAATACCCTTTTGCCGAGGGAAGCAAGTCCGGCGCCCAAATTCACGGAAGTAGTTGTTTTGCCCACTCCGCCCTTTTGATTGGCTACGGCTATTATTTTTGACACTTCATTCACCTCATACTTTAATCGGAATCCTGCTATATTTCTTATTGCAAAATCCTTTATTAAGACGGTTCTCCATTATTAGCTTACGGATAAGGGCAATTTTATCAATAGAATACGAGTATGCTGCGATTTTAATTGGCGTTAGACAGAAAAAGCGGCAATTGCTGCCGCCTGTACGCTTCATCCCTTACTTACGTTTGGGAATTTGAATGACAATCTCATAGTGATCCTCATGATCGGATTCCTTGGTCTTGATATCCAAGCCTGAGCCAGACACCATATCAATGGATTGACGAATCGTATTCAGCGCAAGCCGGACATCCTTGGTAAAGGAAATCCGCTTGGATTTCTTCATCGTGGATACTTGTTTATAAAAGGCGACTCTCGCCTCTGTCTGCTTCACATTGAGTTCCTTGGCGATGACTTCATCCAGAACCTTATACTGTAGCTCTTCAGTCTCTAATGACAATAACGCACGGGCATGACGCTCGGACACTTTCCGTTCCATTAGAGCTTTTTTCACTCTCTCTGGCAGGTGAAGCAGCCGTATCTTATTAGCAATAGTGGATTGGCTTTTGCCAAGTCGCTGAGCGAGACTTTCCTGGGTGAGCTGATGCAGATCAATCAGCTTCTGATAAGCTACAGCCTCTTCAATCGCTGTTAGCCCTTCCCTTTGAAGATTCTCAATCAACGCGATAGAAGCAGCTTGTGAATCATTAAACTCACGAACAATGGCTGGAATGGTATCCATCCCCAGCTTGGTGACAGCCCTCCATCGACGTTCCCCTGCTATAATTTCGTATTGTCCATTACGGAAACGAACGACAATCGGCTGAATTACACCATGCGTCTTAATGGTCTGGCATAGCTCATCAATCTTCTCGTCGTCAAATATGGTGCGGGGCTGATAAGGACTGCTGACAATATCCCGAACTGGAATTTGCTTTATTTCGTCCCCAGTGGATCGCTCCGTCAAACCAAATAGCTTGGAAAATTGTTCTTTCATTCCGTATAATACCACCTAATTTCATAATAGCACCATACTAACAGCGCTTCGTGAAAAACAGTTCCTTACGCGGATCGTAGACGCTTTTATATGGGACAGCGCCGTAACCGGGTACATTCCACGTATTCTCCCTGGCATTGTTGTCCCACTTCCCCCTTATGTATATCGGAATCGAACGGTACGGGAAGCAGTCAACTTACATCAAAAACGATTATCTCTATTCTATCACTTTTCCAGCCATAATCCTATCGTCTCTACCAGCTTTTCGGAAGGATCAGAGAATAAATTGCACACCCAATCAGATGCCTATTTATCCATGTTTCTCTACGCCGTAAATAAAGACCTTCTGCATCTATACGTTGTTTATGTTAAGATCATTGCAAGTCATAAAAAAAGTGAATGTTTCACGTGAAACATTCACTTTCTTTCAATTGGTTACACTAACGGTGTTTTTAAAGGCGTACCCGGCTTACGCGGATATTTCCGTGGTGTAGTTGCTCTTTTTTCAATAATAATCATATGTCTAGCTGCATCCTCCACAGGTAACTGAAAAGCCTGAATATGCTTAATCTTCCCTTTAAGCTCTTTCAAGCTATAGGAAGCTTCCTTGATTTCTTCCGTCGGATCACTGCCCTTCATCGCAGCAAAGTGACCCCCTTCACGGACAAAAGGCAAACAAAATTCATTCAGTACCGCAAGACGGGCAACGGCTCTGGCGGTGACCAGATCGTAGCTGTCGCGGTATCCCGTTTTACGACCCAACTCCTCTGCCCTGCTATGGACCAGCTCCACGTCTTCCAATCCTAGCTGCTCTACCACATGCGCCAAAAATTGTATGCGTTTGTTCAACGAATCCACAATGGTCAACTGAATCTGCGGAAAGCATATTTTCAAAGGAATACCCGGGAACCCCGCTCCCGATCCGATATCCGCCAAGCTTTCCACATCATTTAACGGAACATAAAAGGCCAGCGAAAGAGAATCGTAAAAATGCTTGGTGTATACCGCATCACGCTCTGTAATGCCCGTCAGGTTCATCTTTTCATTCCACTCAACCAGCACACGGTAATACGTTTCGAACTGCTCTAGCTGACTGTCATTAATCACAATGCTATGCTCTGCCAGTCGCTGCTTAAATTGTTGTTGTATCGCGTCCATTATGATCCCCTTGCTGCCGTAACGCGGTTATAATGCTCCAGATAAACGAGCAAAATGGAAATATCTGCAGGAGTCACACCCGAAATACGGGATGCCTGACCAATCGACATCGGACGAATTTTCGTAAGCTTCTGCTTGGCTTCAATCGCCAAACCCTGAACCTCATCGTATACGATATCCTCTGGAAGCTTCTTCTTCTCCATCTTTTGCAGGCGTTCTACATGCATCAGTTGCTTCTCAATGTAGCCCGCATACTTAATCTGGATTTCCACCTGCTCCTGTTCTTCCTCAGTCAGAGCTACAGCCGAAGGTGAAATTTGTGCCACTTGCGCATAGCTGATCTCTGGTCGACGCAGCACGGTTAACAAATTACTGCCGTCCTGTATCGGTGCAGATCCACCCTGCTCCAGCATCTCATTTACGTCAACCGGACGAACTTTTGCCAGACGCAAACGCTCAATCTCTTGCTCTACCTTTTGCTTTTTATCCAAAAAACGCTCGTACCGTTCATTCGTAATCAGGCCGATATCATGTCCGATCGGAGTCAAACGCAAATCTGCATTATCATGACGCAGCAACAGGCGGTATTCCGCACGAGACGTTAGCAAGCGGTAAGGCTCATTCGTACCCTTGGTCACCAGGTCGTCGATTAGAACCCCAATGTAGCCTTGGGAGCGGTCCAACACGACAGGTTCTTTGCCCTGTACCTTACGAGCCGCGTTAATGCCTGCCATAATCCCTTGACCCGCAGCTTCTTCATAACCGGAAGTGCCGTTAATTTGACCCGCCGTGAACAGGCCGGGTACTCTTTTCGTTTCCAACGTAGGCCACAATTGTGTAGGCACCATGGCATCATACTCAATCGCATAGCCGTTACGCATCATTTCTACCTTTTCCATCCCCGGAATCGAGCGCAGCACAGCTAATTGCACATCCTCAGGCAAGCTGGTCGACAAGCCTTGAACATAGTATTCAGATGTATTTTTACCCTCAGGCTCCAAAAAGATTTGATGCTTCGGCTTATCACTGAAACGCACTACTTTATCTTCAATAGATGGGCAATAGCGCGGTCCTGTTCCTTCAATCAGACCGGAGAACATCGGCGCACGATGCAAATTATCATTAATAATCTGATGAGTTTCCACTGAAGTATAGGTCAGCCAGCAAGGAAGCTGCTCATTATCCGAAGACTTCGTTTCATACGAGAAAAACTTCGGTTGATCGTCCCCCGGCTGAATTTCGGTTTTGCTAAAATCAATCGTGTCCTTATGCACGCGCGGCGGCGTACCTGTTTTGAAGCGGACCAGATCAAAACCCAGCTCGCGCAAATGCTCAGACAGTCTCAACGAAGGCTGTTGATTGTTTGGGCCACTTTCATACATCAGCTCACCCATAATGATTTTACCACGTAAATAAGTGCCTGTAGTCAGGACAACCGCTTTGCTGCGGTACTCTGTGCCGGTCTTCGTGATGACACCCACGCAATGACCGTCTTCAATAATCAGCTCTTCCACCATTCCCTGGCGCAAGGTCAGATTCGGTTCCTTTTCCATCGTTTCCTTCATCGCATGCTGATAAGAGAACTTGTCAGCCTGTGCGCGCAATGCGTGAACGGCAGGCCCTTTACCTGTATTCAGCATCCGCATTTGGATAAACGTCTTGTCGATGTTCCGGCCCATTTCGCCGCCCAAAGCATCAATTTCACGTACCACATGACCCTTTGCAGGACCGCCAATAGACGGGTTGCAGGGCATGAACGCGACCATATCCAGGTTAATCGTAATCATCAACGTACGACAGCCCATCCGGGCTGCTGCCAAGGCGGATTCCACACCCGCATGGCCCGCGCCTACGACAATTACGTCATAGTCGCCTCCTTGATATCCCATACCTCTCTTACCTCCTTATGCACTTCGGTCTTGATACCGAATATGCTCTTGTATATCTATAACGATAGCAGGGCTTATACCAGCCATACTCGAATGTCCTATTTGCCCAGACAGAATTGTGAAAATATTTGATCGATTAACGCATCATGCGCCGTATCGCCCACAATCTCGCCCAAATGCTCCCACGCCAATCTTACATCAATCTGAATCATGTCAATCGGAACGAATTGATCAGCAGCTTCATAGGCATCTACCAACGATTGGCGAGCCTTCTTCAACAAAGCAATATGCCGTACATTGCTGACATATGTCATATCGGCAGATTCCAGCTTACCACTAAAGAACAACTGCGATATGGCCTGCTCCAGCCGATCTGCTCCCTCATTTTCCTTTACAGACATCGGTACGATAAGCTCCTCGGGAACATAACGCAGCAGCAAATCCCGGTCTATTTGGGCCGGTAAGTCCATTTTATTCATAATGACAATCGCTTGTCTACCACGGATTTGTTCCATTAATGCCATTTCATCCTCATGCAGCGATTCGTTGGCGTTAATCACGATGAGCAGCAGATCTGCTTCACTGACCGCTGTTCTCGAACGCTCTACCCCGATCCGTTCCACTACATCCATCGTTTCCCGAATGCCAGCCGTATCCAGCAGCTTCAGTGGAATGCTGTTAATCGTCACATATTCCTCAATAACGTCACGGGTCGTGCCCGGAATATCGGTCACAATCGCCCGTTCGCCCTGAGCCAGTGTATTCAACAGCGAGGATTTCCCCACATTCGGTCTTCCGACAATCGCTGTGGTCAGGCCCTCACGTAAAATTTTCCCCTGCTCCGCTGTATGCAGCAGCCGATCAATTTCCGCCATGACCTGACTGCTCTTATCCTTGATTAACTCAGACGTAAAAGATTCCACATCATGCTCAGGATAATCAATGTTCACTTCAATATGAGCCAGTGTCTCTACCAGGACATGCCGCAAACGGCGGATATTCTGTGACAGTTGTCCATCTACTTGCTTCAAAGCTACTGAAAAAGCTTTATCCGACTTCGAGCGAATCAGGTCAATGACTCCCTCCGCCTGACTCAGATCAATACGACCATTCAGAAAAGCACGCTTCGTGAATTCGCCCGGTTCGGCCAAACGTATATTTTGCAGCAATAGTAAATCCATCACCCGTTTGACGGCTACAACTCCGCCATGGGTACTGATTTCTACGACATCTTCTGTTGTAAAAGAGCGCGGTGCTCGCATAACCGTAACTAGAACTTCCTCCACCTTTTCATGGCTTTGAGGATCTATAATATGTCCATAGTGTACCGTGTGAGATAGAGCCTTGCTTAGAGGCGTTTTGCTCCGAAACAAAGCTTCCACTTCCGTGACGGCTTCCGGGCCGCTGACCCGTACAACCGCAATCCCCCCTTCGCCAACAGCAGTTGCAATGGCTGCTATGGTATCGCTCAGCATATGATTTCTACCTCCTATCAAGTAGAAACGGCATTGCCGTCCTTGATCAAGGACGGCAACCGTTTCAGCAAGAAATATAAAAAACAATGGCTTCTGCACCTTGCAGAGAGCCATTGCGTCGGATTATTTTTTGGCAATGACGACGCGCCGATTCGGCTCGTCCCCCTTGCTGTATGTTCTAACCAGCGCATGCTGTTGAAGCTTGGCGTGAATCAGCTTTCGCTCCTGTGACGGCATTGGCTCCAGCACTACTTCCTTGCCAAAACGAATAGCCTGGTTTGCCAGCCGATCTGCCAAATCTTCCAATGTTTTTTGCCGACGTGCGCGAAATTGCTCGGCATCCAGCACAATCCGGATGAATTTGTCAGAATGACGGTTGGCAACGATATTCGTCAGATACTGCAATGCATCCAGCGTCTGTCCCCGGCGGCCGATCAGCATGCCGAGCGACGGACCGGATATATCCAGTATACTTTCATCCTTGCGGTGACGGACATCCACTTCCACATCCAGTCCCATTCCGGCTGCTGTTTCGTGGATAAAACGTACAGCTTCTTTATAAGGGTCTGCATGTTCCGTGGAGGCTTCCTTACTCGTACGTACTTCCTGGATAACAGATTCCACTTCCGGAACAACAGTCTGTCCCACGGCAGGCGCTTGAGCCGATACATGATGTTCAGCCGCGTGTGTGGTTTCGGGAGACGGATCAGATAGCAGCGTAAGCTCTACCTTCGCCTTTTTGACCCCCAGCCACCCCAGGAATCCTTTTGACGGCTGTTCCAACACGTTTACGGTTACCCGTTCACGGCTTACTCCCAACTGGGAGAGTCCTTGTTTTACAGCATCTTCAACGGTTTTTCCTGAAGTCACGACTTTGGTCATCTCGACTTTTTAGCCCCCTTCGAGTTTCTGCCACCTTTTTTCTTGTTATTGCTATTGGAGGAACCTGTTTTCGTAAGACTGGCTGTTTTCACATTTGCCAGCGCAACTTCTTTATCCTTATTCCGATAAAGGAAATAGTTTTGAATAATCGTGTAAATATTACTGTAGAACCAGTATAACGGCAAAGCAGATGGGAAGTTATACGACATGAACAGAATCAACACCGGATAGACGTACAGCAAAAATTGCATTGGTCCCTGCTGCGGAGTCGGATTCATTTTCATCATCATCCAGGTTTGGATGAATGTTGTGATTGCTGCCAGAATTGGCAGGATAAAGAAGTGATCCGGTTTACCTAACTGGAGCCACAAGAAATCATGATCCCGCAATGCCGAGTTATAGTAAATGGCATTATAGAGCGCGATAAAAATAGGCATCTGAACGACCAAAGGAAGACAGCCCGCCATCGGGTTGACCTTGTTTTCCTGGAACAGCCTCATCGTCTCTTGCTGGACTTTCTCAGGCGTATCCTTGTATTTCGCTTGAATTTCTTTTAATTGCGGCTGAATGGCCTGCATAGCTTTAGAACTGCGTACTTGCTTGAGTGTAAGCGGCAAAATAATGGTTCGCACGATAATCACCAGAATCAGTACGGCCAGGCCATACTCTCCCGAGAACCATTGAGCAAATGTATCCAGCGCATACGAAAACCAGTAAACGACATATCTTTGCCACCAAGATCCATTGGCCAAGTCTGCCGTCGTGTAAGAATTGTGGGCCGTCTGGGCACATCCCGACAGCACAGCAACAAGTGCCAATAAGGCAATCAGGAGGAACCATTTCCCCCGTTGAGTCTTCAAACGCGACACTTCATAACCCCTTTCTTAACCAATCCATTCCAACGTAAATCATACCATATCCTGTAGGACAAAGATACTGACTATCGACGTGAAGACTTGAGCAGCGAGGCTTTGCGCAGAACGTGCAGCACGCTTTTCTCCAGCTCCTGATACGACATTGTAACCGCTCCCTTGCGGACGATAAAAATCAGGTCAATTTGCTCCACCAATTCATGCTCATGATGACGCACAATTTCCTTGACAATTCTGCGCATCCGGTTACGGACTACGGCGTTGCCGATCTTCTTGCTGGCCGAAATTCCAACGCGGAACTGCTCTACCTCTCTGCGGCGGAACCAGTAAACCACAAACTGATGGTTGGCAAAAGATTTGCCATGGCGGTATACGCGCCCAAAGTCCGCCCGGTTTCGTAGACGCAATTTTTTTTGCACGGCGCTTCTCCTTGCTCATCTCTTTTACACATGCCAGCAAGCCAATCCTTACCTCTTATATAGTAAGAAGTATGGACAACATTCCGTCATGGTAATCTCGCTTATTTTACATCCATTTTCAAAAGCTTCATCTAATATAGAGCAGGATGCGGTGCTTCTCCCTCTTTTTTCACTGCATTTCTACAGACGCAGGGAGAACGATCCGGCCCATGAATACCTCCATTATGAAAAAAAAGACCACCGTAGTGGTCTTTATGCACGCATTACGCACTCAATACTTTTCTGCCTTTTTGGCGACGAGCTGCCAAAACTTTACGGCCATTCTTTGTGCTCATTCTTTTACGGAAGCCGTGGACTTTTTTACGTTTGCTGACATTCGGTCTGAAAGTCGGTCTCATTGTACTGCACCTCCTTACAAGGAATACGTTTTATATGGAATATACCTAACATAGCAATCTCCACAAAAAACACCTTTGTACATTTAACCATAAATAGCGGCCAAAGTCAATGTACAGCTTAATCCCCTCCCCCAAAATCATGCAATCCTCTCCCTCTTTTTTTACGCCCAGAGATTTTGCTCTTTCATCCAGTTCACTTATTCCACGCTCTTTTGCTCTTTTTTATCGTGGATTTTCTTCGACCTTCCTTCTTCAATATCAGCTTGTCTACATTTTGCGTTCCTTCCACCTCTCCTATTCCTTACGATTCGTTCTTCCTTCCTAATTTCTTTACACCGTCTTTTATTTTGTGATCGGCATATTTCCAAGCACCGTAATCGGATCATTAAAAATATTATCGGAAACGTTACCGGAAATTTTCAACAGAAAAAACGACCTCTGTGACCAAAAGGCAACGGCTGTTATGCACAGATCCACAAAAAGAGCTGAATTGTGATTTAAATGGTCATAACCTGTGCATAACATTTTGAGACGAAAAAGAGTTATTGTCGAAAACTGAACAAATTATAAACAATATCTTGTGTTGTGAATAAAAATTGTACACAACAGATTGAATTTGTGGATAAATAACCACGAGTCATTGAAATACAAGGCTTCTTTTGCTATGATGATATTACTTTTGAATGTGAATATGTTGTTTTACCCTCCATATTATCAACACCCTGTGGATAAAGTTGTGAACAAGTTCAATTTATCCATCTTTTTATTTTTGTGCGGATTCGGGATTCTGGGGATATATTCTACATTTTTCATTTGATTTCGACATATTGAAGTCCCGTTTTGGCCTGCGGGATCAAGAGAACGGATCGTGCCGCACATTCCCTCCTGAGAAATATCGCCTTCTTCTGCCGATCAGCAGCGGATTTTTCCATTAGCTATTTTTCAGGACCATTTTGTGCTGCGTTCTCTCACCACACTGCCGCATGATTCAGGCGGCGGTATGTCTTTTTATGGCCTTCAACAACATTTTTGGGATTTTAGGCGTTTTGCCGAAGCGCCGGGAGCAGCTCTCTGCAGCTTAAACGGCAAAATGTCAGGATTTAAAAGGAGTGACGTCTGTGGACAGCCATACCTCTGAACTATGGCAGCAAATTCTATCCATCATACAAACCAAGCTGAGTAAGCCGAGTTACGACACTTGGTTTAAGGCTACCAAGGCAGCGAAACTGAATGACCACTCCATTGTGATTTCCGCACCAACAACTTTTGCCGTGGAATGGCTTGAAAGCCGCTATACCAAGCTAGTCGGGGCAACGGTTTATGAAATTTTGGGCAAGCAGCTGGAGGTCAAGTTCGTCATTGAAGAGAACAAGCCAGCTGAGTTCGACCTTCAGCAACAACCTCAGCAGCAGCCGGTCGTACATGAAGAAGCCGTGTCCCATATGCTGAATCCCAAATATACATTCGATACGTTCGTCATCGGATCGGGGAACCGTTTTGCCCATGCAGCATCGCTGGCCGTCGCCGAGGCGCCGGCCAAAGCCTACAACCCGCTGTTTCTGTACGGCGGCGTAGGCCTGGGCAAAACGCATCTGATGCACGCCATCGGACATTATATTTTGGAACACAACCCGGCCAGCAAGGTCGTGTATTTGTCGTCGGAGAAGTTCACTAACGAATTTATTAATGCTATTCGGGACAACCGCGGGGAAAGTTTCCGGAACAAATATCGCAATATTGATATTTTGCTCATTGATGATATTCAGTTTATTGCAGGCAAGGAGTCGACGCAGGAGGAATTTTTTCACACGTTCAATGCACTTCATGAGGAACGCAAACAAATTATTATCTCAAGCGATCGTCCGCCTAAAGAGATTCCAACGCTGGAGGAACGGCTGCGTTCCCGCTTTGAGTGGGGATTGATTACGGATATTCAGCCGCCGGATCTGGAAACGCGAATTGCAATTCTTCGGAAAAAGGCAAGAGCGGAAAACCTGGATATTCCCAATGAAGCCATGATGTATATCGCCAACCAGATTGATACGAACATCCGAGAGCTGGAAGGGGCACTGATTCGCGTTGTCGCCTATTCCTCCCTGACCAATCAGGATGTGACAAGTCATCTCGCGGCCGAGGCGTTAAAGGACATTATTCCTTCCAGTCGTCCCAAAATGATTACCATTCAGGATATACAGCACCAAGTCGGGGAATTTTACAATCTGCGCCTGGAGGATTTCAAAGCACGCAAGCGGACGAAGGCTGTTGCTTTTCCAAGGCAGATCGCTATGTACCTGTCCCGCGAGCTAACCGACTATTCCTTGCCGAAAATCGGAGAAGCCTTTGGCGGACGCGACCACACAACTGTCATTCATGCACACGAAAAAATCTCCAAATCCATTCAAGTGGATCAGGAGCTGTTCAAAGTTATCAACAGCCTAATCGAAAAAATCAAAAATCCAACCTGAACAAGTTCAGAGCCTATACACAACTTATACACATGTGGATAGGCTTGATTTTATTAGGCTTACACCGACTTATCCACATATTCAGTGCGCCTATTACTATTACTAATAGATTTTAAAGATATACATCACCTAAATAAGGCCCGCGTCAACGCGTGCTTGAAGGATTAAAACCCGTAGGAGGAACTTATGAAGATCAGCATTTTGAAAAACGTATTGAACGAGGCTATACAACATGTATCCAAGGCCATATCAAGCCGGACCACGATTCCGATTTTGAGCGGTATTAAGCTGGATGTGAATCATCAGGGAGTAACGTTGACTGCTAGCGATACTGACATCTCCATTCAATCCTTTATTCCGATGGAGGATGGTGACCAAACCGTCGTTCAGGTCGAACAACCGGGAAGTGTTGTACTGCCAGCCAAGTTCTTTGTCGAAATCATCAAGAAGCTGCCGTCTCAGGAGATCCGCATGGAGGTAAAAGACCATTTCCAAACCTTCATCTCATCCGGTGCAACCGAAATTCAGATTGTGGGTCTGGATCCTGAGGAATTCCCGGTGCTTCCAAGCATTGAAGAAAATCAGGTTATCTCTGTACCAGGTGATTTGCTCAAAAACATGATCAAACAGACCGTTTTCTCCATTTCCACTCACGAAACGACACCTATTTTGACAGGGGTATTGTGGAATTTGGCTGAGGGCGAATTAAAATTTGTAGCAACGGACCGCCACCGCCTCGCCACCCGCAGCGCCCGTTTGGAAACGTCCGAAGGCTTGCGCTTCAGCAATGTTGTCATTGCAGGTAAAACGTTGAACGAACTGAGCAAAATTATTCCGGATCAAAATATGCTTGTGGATATCGTTGTAGCAGACAACCAGGTACTATTCAAAATTGACCGGGTTCTGTTTTATTCCCGCATTTTGGACGGAACGTATCCGGATACTTCTAGAATTATTCCAACCTCCTACAAAACAGAACTGATTGTGGATACAAAAAGTTTGAGCGAATCCATCGACCGTGCTTATTTGCTGTCTCGTGAGGAAAAAACGAATATTGTAAAAATGCAGTCGCTGGAAAACGGTGGCCTGGAGATTTCCTCCAGCTCCTCCGAACTGGGTAAAGTGCGTGAGGAAGTCACAGTATCCAAATTTGAGGGAGAGCCGCTCAAAATCTCGTTCAACTCGAAATATATGCTTGATGTGCTGAAAGTGATTGATAGCGAGCAGCTGACGATTGCTTTTACCGGCATTATGAGCCCGATCATTTTAAAACCGGCGGACTCCAGCAATGCGCTGTACATCATCCTGCCATATCGCACCACCAATTAACGTCTAGCGTCACCCACCCGAGAACAAGCGAAAGGATGAACAAGCCTTGAAACGGATATCTATACAGACCGAATACATCAAGCTGGATCAATTTTTAAAATTAGCCGATTGTGTTTCTACAGGGGGAATGGCCAAAGCTCTGTTGCAGGAGGGACAAGTTCGTGTCAACGGTGAGCAGGAAGAACGACGCGGAAGAAAACTGTACCCGGGCGATATCGTAGAAGTAGAGGACAACGGAAGTTTCGAGATCACAGCAGGAGCATGATCGCCTGGTTGGCAAGGACTCCTTTTAGGTGCGGAGTAACAAGGGGGACCCTATGTGTTTGTGAACAATATTGTTTTGCAGCAATACCGGAACTATGAACAGCTGGAGCTGAATGAATTTGGGCCCGTTAATTTGCTGATCGGACAAAATGCGCAGGGCAAAACGAACCTGGTAGAGGCGATTTTTGTCCTGGCTTTGACCAAAAGCCACCGGACGTCGCGCGACAAGGAGTTAATCTCTTTCGGGGCTACCTCCACTCATCTGGCTGCGGATGTGGATAAAAAATATGGGAAAATCAGGCTGGATCTGTCGTTATCCACACAAGGGAAAAAAGCGAAGATCAACGGCCTGGAGCAGCGAAAGCTGAGCGATTTTATTGGTTCGCTGAATGTCGTTATGTTTGCACCTGAGGATTTGGAAATCGTCAAAGGAACACCGGGGGTACGCCGCCGGTTTCTTGACATGGAAATTGGACAGGTTGCTCCGGGATATCTGTACCATTTGCAGCAATACCAGAAAGTGCTGGTCCAGCGTAACAACCTGCTCAAACAAGCATGGGGCAAAGATATGGCTTCCGTACAGCTCATGCTGGAGGTATGGAATGAGCAACTTGTTGAGCACGGTGTTAAAATTGTTAAAAAGCGGAAACAATTTATAACAAAGCTGCAAAAGTGGGCCCAGGCCATTCATGAAGGGATCGCGGGAGGTACTGAAGAGTTAAAATTAACTTATGTTCCCTCCTTCAGTGAGCCGGAGGAAGAAGATGAAGCTGTCTTATTGGAGCGATTTATGATAAAGTTATCCCAAATGAGGGAACAGGAAATCCGCCGTGGTATGACTTTGGCGGGGCCCCATCGTGATGATTTGGCCTTTGCCATTAACGGCAGGGAAGTGCATACGTATGGCTCTCAGGGGCAGCAGCGGACGACGGCCCTGTCCTTGAAGCTGGCTGAAATTGAATTAATCCATGAGGAAATTGGTGAATATCCTGTCCTGCTTCTGGATGATGTTCTATCCGAGCTGGACCCCTACCGTCAGACCCAACTGATCGAGACCTTCCAGAGCAAGGTACAAACCTTTATCACGGCAACCGGCATTGAGACCTTGAATGCAGAACGACTCAAGGATGCCAGCATTTATCACGTCCACGACGGGCATGTGGAACACTAAGGAGTGAGTGACTGCTATGTATATTCATCTGGGTGGAGAAAAAATCATCCGCTCGTCAGAGCTTGTGGCTATTTTCGATATCTCGATTAAAAAATCCTCTAAAATCTCCAAGCAGTACGTGAACCACGCCCAACAGCAAAAGCATGTCGAGATGATTGGTGAAGAGGAAGCCAAGTCCATCGTGGTGACTCAAAATACGGTGTATTATTCCCCCATCTCCTCAACAACTCTCAAAAAGCGGGCAAACCAGTTTGTTGCCAATGCTTAACCATAGAATCTATAGAAGTAGGTGAAAGGCATGTCTATGAATCAACCGTCTTATGATGCGGGTGAGATTCAGGTCCTGGAGGGCCTGGAGGCGGTTCGGAAACGTCCCGGGATGTATATTGGCTCCACCAGTGCCAAAGGGCTCCATCATCTGGTCTGGGAAGTTGTGGACAACAGCATTGACGAAGCGCTGGCAGGTTATTGTGACAGCATTCAAGTTGTCGTTCACGAAGATAACAGCGTTACCGTTACAGATAACGGACGTGGTATTCCGGTAAGCGAGCACGCCAAAATGAAAAAATCTGCGCTGGAAGTCGTTATGACTGTGCTTCACGCAGGTGGTAAATTCGGAGGCGGAGGGTACAAGGTATCCGGCGGTCTGCACGGTGTTGGTGTATCCGTAGTGAACGCCCTCTCCAGCAAAATGGTCGTTCACGTCAAACGGGATGGACATCTGTACGAGCAGGAATACCACCGCGGTGTTCCGCAGTATGATGTCAGAGTCATTGGCGATACGGACGAAACCGGTACCCAAACGACGTTCTACCCGGACGATCAAATTTTTACAGAAACGACCGTATATGACTATGAGACGCTCCAAACGCGGATTCGTGAGTTGGCTTTCCTGAACAAAGGCATTGCGATTAGCTTGACCGATGAACGGACTGGCGCCAGTGATACGTTCCACTACGAGGGCGGAATTAGTGAATACGTGCAATTTTTGAATCAGAAAAGAGAAGCGCTACATGAGCAGCCGATTTATGTCGAAGGCTCGCGCGATATGATTCAAGTCGAAGTTGCGCTGCAATATAACGACAGCTATACCGAAAATATTTATTCTTTCGCCAACAACATCAACACCCACGAAGGTGGAACGCATGAATCCGGCTTCAAGAGCGCATTGACACGGATTATTAACGATTATGCGCGTAAAAATGGCTTTATCAAGGACAACACCGCCAACTTGACGGGTGACGATGTGCGTGAAGGACTGACAGCAATTATTTCTGTCAAAATCCCGGAGCCACAGTTTGAAGGTCAGACCAAAACCAAGCTGGGTAACAGTGAGGTGCGCGGGATTGTCGAATCCCTGTTCGCAGAGAAACTTCAGGAATTTCTTGAGGAAAATCCGTCTGTCTCCCGCCGCGTTGTTGATAAATCATTACAAGCAGCCCGTGCTCGTGAGGCTGCACGTAAAGCGCGTGAGCTGACTCGCCGTAAAAGTGCGCTGGAAATCAGTTCCCTCCCAGGTAAGCTGGCAGACTGTTCTTCCAAGGATGCGTCGATTAGCGAACTGTACATCGTCGAAGGCGATTCAGCGGGCGGATCAGCCAAGCAAGGCCGTGATCGTCACTTTCAGGCTATTTTGCCGATTCGCGGTAAAATTCTGAACGTCGAGAAGGCACGTTTGGATCGTATTTTGTCCAGTGATGAAATTCGGTCAATGGTAACGGCTATGGGAACGGGGATTGGCGACGATTTCGATATTGCTAAAGCTCGTTATCACAAGGTCATTATCATGACCGATGCGGACGTCGACGGAGCCCACATTCGGACGCTGTTGCTGACATTTTTCTATCGGTACTTGCGTAAAATTATTGACGCCGGCTATATCTATATTGCTCAGCCGCCGCTGTTTAAGGTAGAGCGCAATAAGGTTGTACGTTATGCAAACTCTGAAGCGGAACGTGATGCTATCATCAGCGAATTCGGAGAAAATGCGAAGTACAACGTACAGCGTTATAAAGGTTTGGGTGAAATGAACGCGACTCAGTTGTGGGAAACGACTATGGACCCTGAGAGCCGTACAATGCTTCAAGTTACCATCAGTGATGCCATGCTGGCTGATACGCTGTTCGATACCCTAATGGGCGATAATGTTGAACCGCGTCGCGACTTTATTCAGGAGCACGCCAAGTACGTGAAAAATCTTGATTTTTAATTTGAAAGAATTCACCAAGGGGCGCTCAGATGAGCGTCCCTTTTCTTGTCATTAACCCGTCGCGGAGAATTTGAATATTTAATATCAAACATCTACGCCTTTTTCTTAGTGCTTGCAGGCTTACCCGTGGATGCTGTGTAACGGCCGTAGCCTACAGCATATCTGAATATTTTATGATACAGGCTTTTGTTGGGCAGGGAAGAGAACACTTTAATCGCTGGTCTTGTATTTACCTCCAAAATCCACGGATAGACTTGCTGATCCAGACCTATGTCCAAACCAATTTCCCTCAAACGGGGATATCTTTTTTGCAGTTGCCAAGCTACCCGCTCGCCCATTTTCGATAATTTTTGCTCCAGCCGTACGGCTTCCTTTACATCCAGATATGGAGCTACCAGTTCATTGAAAAAGCGCACTGTGCCCCCGCTGTGGTGATTAGTGACGACCTTGTCAGGAGCAGCTACACGTCCTATGATGAGCGTCGTCTCCCACTGCTTTCTCAAATTCATCTGTGTTAATACCCGTAAATCAAAGGGACACCCATCATGATGAAGAAGAGGGATTCCTCGTTGAATTAGATAAGGACGCTTCCGTATGCGGTGAGAAACTGTCCTATGCAGGTCTTCCAGATTTTCGAAGGTGTGGGTCTCTACCTCATAACGAAGGATATACCACGTTCTCTCCCCGATGATCCCGTCTTCAGTTGGCGGAAGCGGTTCAGTGAGTCTCTCTGCACGCATAACCCCTTTCCCATAAGTACCGTTATCCGGCTTAATATAGACGGTTCCGTACACTGCCAGCATTTCATTCAAATGTTCCATGGCATACAAACGTGTTTCCGGTATATAAGCGGACAACAACGGATTGGGGAGAATGATATTTGTTTTGGTCCACTTACTGGATACTCGTTGAATTGACAAGTATTCTCATCCCTTTCTTTTGAAAATGTAAGTCACGTTCATGGAATTCACGATGCTTGAACAAAACAAGGGAAACTAAAGGACAAGTGCGTAAAACAATGATATAATAGAGAAATACGGCGTTTTTTCGGAATTGTACTCAGTTAACCCTGACCGTATACGTATTGTATGTGGAAAAGGCCTTCAGCGTGGGGGCTAATCCCCAATTCGGGGGAATTTGTCATGATCAGGACCTGTGAGCCGTAAGATGCGTGGGTCATTCTGCTGCTCACAGAAGGGCAATCTCTGAGAGATTTACGCTGTAAAGCGGACAGATGCGTTTAATTGTGCTCTTTTTGTGAAAGTAATATAATTATACAGATGAGGATTTCAGCCAAAATCCTGCTTACAGAGCGGAGTATATAGGCAGTATCTTGTTAGGCTTTTCACATAGAGAGCAATGAATGAAGGACGAGAAGGAGGACCAGCATGGCGGATCAAAATAACTCGCAAATCATCAATAGGGATATCGGAGTGGAAATGCGCGAATCCTTTATGGATTATGCCATGAGTATTATTGTCAGCCGTGCCTTGCCTGATGTGCGGGACGGACTGAAGCCGGTACACCGTCGTATTTTGTACGCGATGTCCGAGCTGGGCATGTCGCCAGACAAGCCTTACAAAAAATCAGCAAGAATCGTCGGTGAAGTTATCGGTAAATATCACCCACATGGTGATACGGCCGTATACGATACGATGGTTCGGATGGCGCAAGATTTTTCCTTGCGTTATATGCTGGTGGACGGACACGGTAATTTCGGTTCCGTTGATGGAGATATGGCGGCTGCGATGCGTTACACCGAAGCACGATTATCGAAGATTGCAATGGAAATGCTGCGTGATCTGAACAAAGAGACCGTTGATTTCATGCCAAACTACGATGGTGAAGAGAGCGAGCCAGTCGTGTTGCCTGCACGTTATCCTAATCTGCTGGTGAACGGTGTCGGCGGGATTGCAGTCGGAATGGCAACCAATATTCCTCCCCATAACTTGGGAGAGGTTATCGATGGTGTACAAGCACTAATCGAAAACCCTGACATTACGCCAATGGAACTGATGGATTATATTCAAGGGCCCGATTTCCCGACAGCAGGTTATATCTTAGGGCGGTCTGGCATTCGTCAGGCGTACCAGACTGGTCGCGGATCTGTGACCATGCGTGCCAAGACTACCATAGAAGAGATTGGCAATAAAGCACGGATTATCGTGCATGAGTTGCCTTACCAAGTCAATAAGGCTCGTCTGGTCGAAAAGATTGCTGAATTAGTACGCGAGAAGCGTATTGAAGGCATTACCGATCTGCGGGATGAATCGGACCGTACGGGTATGCGTGTCGTTATCGAGTTGCGCAGGGATGTGAACCCGAACGTTGTTCTGAACAATTTGTTCAAGCATACGGCAATGCAGTCCACTTTCGGTATCAATATGCTCGCGATTGTAAATAACGAGCCGAAGATTCTGAACCTGAAAGATGTTCTGTATCATTATCTCAAGCATCAGGTTGAAGTTATTCGTCGTCGGACAGAATTTGATCTGAAAAAGGCTGAGGCCAGAGCACATATTCTGGAAGGCTTGCGTATTGCCCTCGACCATCTGGATGAGGTTATTTCACTGATTCGTTCCTCACAAACTGCCGAAGCGGCACGCGAAGGATTAATTGAGCGCTTCTCGCTGTCTCTGGAACAGGCTCAGGCGATTCTTGATATGCGTCTGCAACGCCTGACCGGCTTGGAACGTGAGAAGATTGAGAACGAATATAATGAGTTGCTGCAAAAAATTGCGGAATACCGTGAAATTTTGGCCAACGAGCATCTGGTACTCAGCATTATCAGCGATGAGCTTAATGAGCTGAGAGGACGTTTTGCAGATGAGCGCCGTACTGAAATCACAGTGGGTGAAGAGAGCATTCTGGACGAGGATCTTATTCCGCGTGAGGATGTTATCATTACTGTAACCCATACCGGATATATTAAACGTCTTCCCGTGACTACTTATCGTAGTCAAAAACGCGGCGGTCGTGGTGTAGTGGGGATGGACACCAAGGATGAGGATTTCGTAGAGCATCTATTCATTACGAATTCACATCATCATTTGTTATTCTTCACCGACAAGGGTAAGGTATATCGGATTAAGGCTTACGAGATTCCTGATCTAAGCCGGACAGCCCGTGGGACACCGATCATTAACCTGATTCAGATTGAGCAGGGCGAGTCGATCAATGCGGTCATTCCAATTGAGGAATTTGTAGAGGACAGCTATCTGTTCTTTGCTACTCAGCAAGGGATTATCAAGAAAACACCGCTTGATAACTATGCTAATATACGCAAGGGTGGTCTGATCGCTATCAACTTGCGTGAAGATGATGCCCTGATAGAAGTGAAGCTGACCGATGGACAGCAAGAAATGATCATCGGTACGGCGCAAGGCATGTCGATTCGTTTTCCTGAGAGCGATGTACGCTCCATGGGCCGTAGTGCTACCGGGGTTAAAGGTATTACTCTTGATAAGAGTGATGCTGTAATAGGCATGGATATTGTTGATACCAGCCTGGATATCCTGATCGTAACGGCCAAAGGCTATGGCAAACGTACTCCTGTAGTGGATTACCGTATCCAAAGCCGTGGAGGTAAGGGGATCAAGACGATTAACGTCACAGATAAAAATGGCTCGGTTGTTGGCCTCAAGGTTGTAAAAACCGAAGAGGATCTGATGATCATTACAGCCAGCGGAACCTTGATTCGGACCAGCATGGAGGAAATTTCCACGATGGGTCGGAATACACAAGGGGTAAGGTTGATCAACATCCGCGAAGATGATTCAGTTGCTACTGTTTGTCGTGCAAACAAGAATGAGGAGCAGGATGAATTGCTTGATGAACTGCTCGAGGAGCAGGATGCTAACCAAGAAATCGGTGAGGGTGAATCTCATTCACCAGCTGATTCTGCTCTTGGCACGGATGTAGAAAATGCAGAAGGTAACGATTCGGAGCCTTCTGAAGACAAATAACAATCCACAAAAATAAACAGTGGTATTGGTTTTAAATGACGGGGAAGACTCCTTGGCCATTGGGTCAGAGAGTCTTTTTCTATTGCTGACAGATGAATACAGCAAGTATGATGCAAATCATATAAAATGAATGTACAGGAACAGGTTCAAGTAATATAATGACATAATAAAAACTGGCAGCTAGAGCTGCTGTTATGAGAACAGAGAGGTTGACCATGACAACAGTACCCGTATCCGAATTAAAAGCAGGACTTAGATTGCAAAGCGACGTATTTACTGAAATGGGCAGCTTGCTGCTTCCGAAGGGCCGTATTCTGCTACCGCGTGACTTGGAGATTTTACAAGCGTTCCTGATCCAGCAAGTAGAAGTGGGGCCTGATGGTTCGGCAAAAGCTGGTGGAGATCATGCTACTGTTCGAGCTGGAGCGCCTGAAGCGCAATCCCCTTCATTAGAGGAGCGGGATGAGTCCGTTTTATTCCAGGAAGAGTACGACAAAATGGTGATGCTCGTGAAAAATGCATTCCAATCGGTGCTCGTATCTAATCTATCCATATATGAGTTGCGGGGACAGTTGGAAGCCTTACTGGTATACATCCAGCGCTATAATGTAATGACGTCTACTCCGCGTGCCATGATTGAAGTTGATTATATTTTTCACAATGCGATACTAACCTCTCTGACTTCGTATTCTATTGCCCAATGGATTGGCTTGCCCCAAAAGGACTGGATGCAGGTCGCTTTTGCCGGATTGCTCCATGATATTGGTAATGCTAAAATGGACCCGGCCATCCTGTACAAGCCCTCTAAATTAACGTGGGAGGAGCAGGAAGAAATTCGTCAGCACACGTCATTAGGCTACCAGTTGCTCAAAAATGTGAAGGCCATTAATGAAGGGGTGCGTTTGGCAGCTCTTCAGCATCATGAGAAAGTGGATGGTACAGGATATCCGTTGCGACTCAAAGGGGAGCAGATCCATATTTACGCTAAAATCGTTGGAGTGGCTGATGTATTCCACGCCATGACATTGGAGAAGACCTACCGACCAGCACAATCCCCATATCTGGTACTGGAGCAAATCAAATCAGAATCATTTGGTAAGCTGGACCCGGGTGTTGTACAGGTTTTCATTCAAAAGCTCACTCAATTCAATACTGGAACCAAAGTGCGTCTCAATGATAACCGTACAGGGGAAATTATATTTGCCGATCGAGACCATCCGACTCGTCCGTTGGTGCAGGTAAACGGGGAAATCATTAACTTAATGCTTCAAAGAGAGCTATATATCGAGTGTATTGTTACTTAAGTAAGTTTTTTTGAAAAAACAGTTGCGTAATATAATAGAAGTATGATATATTACTTCTTGTCGCTTCAAGTGTTATTAAGTAGAGCGAAAAACACTTTTGAAAAAAAGTGTTGACACAACTGAGAGATACATGATATACTATAAAAGTTGCTGAGGGGATGAAAGAAACCCTGAAGTGAAAAAAAGAAATGTTTGATCTTTGAAAACTGAACAACGAGTGAGTAAATGATTTTGTTCGCAAAATCAACCACGAAGATTTCGGTACCTACCGCGA
>NZ_JBSQBM010000025.1:0-96616 GCF_059417685.1 Paenibacillus sp. LT-B23
AAAGCAAGCTTCCACAACAACCCCGCTCGACTTGCATGTATTAGGCACGCCGCCAGCGTTCGTCCTGAGCCAGGATCAAACTCTCCATTAAAGACCAACCGAAGTTGGTATATAGAAAGAGCGATGTGCTCATTTTGAAACTGACGAGATAAAAATATCTCTTTTTTTTCACTCCGATTTCATGCAACCTTGCGGTATGCACCGAAATCTTCGTGGTTGATTTTGCGAACAAAATCATTCACTCACTCGTTGTTCAGTTTTCAAAGATCAAACATTTCTTTTTCGTTGACTCAGCTTGTCGCCTTACCAACTCTTATATCTTATCATGTCCGAACCAACTTTGCAAGCATTTTTTAAAATCTTTTTTTGTAACATTCGCTCGCAATATTGTATTTCTTGGCCGGAATTAGAATATATCATACTAGGTATTTAAATGCAACCTTTTTTATTAAATTGTTTATAACCTCCCGTATTACTCATTACAATTTAAGTTCAAAGTCTGATTTTTCTTTAACATTGATGATTTGACAAAGAAAGGATGGGTAAACATGATAAGAGAACTCCATCGCCTAACCACCCACCCTCTAATAGAGAGTATGCAGATATTAGGCAACTTCATTTTGATAGTTTACATGAAATCTTCAGCAAGTCACAAACCACACAAAAAAAATTTTGTTTCATATGACATTAGCTGATGATTAATTATAACACTATAGAGGAGTAGATCTTCAAATGAAGCAACGAAGGCGAACATGGACGAGAATTGTGTTTTTTGTCATCTCTTGCTTACTGCTTGTCGTTATCTCTGGATTTATGTATGAGTGGATTGCATCCAAACAGGATAAATTGCAGTCCCCCCCTCTGGGGGAAATGGTCGACGCCGGGGGCTATCGACTTCATATTCACAAACTTGGGAGCGGCTCTCCGACCATACTGTTTGAATCGGGGAGTGGGGAAAGTAGCCTGTCCTGGAGAGATATTCCCGAAAAGCTGTCATCATTGGCCACTGTTGTATCTTATGACCGGGCAGGCTATGCCTGGAGCGAGGAGGCTGCTACTCCACGAACTGGGGAAAACATCGTTCGAGAGCTTCATGTCGCCTTAAAAAACGCAGACATCCAAGCTCCTTATATTCTGGTAGGCCATTCCCTCGGAGGGATGTACTCAAGACTGTACGCGCAGATATACAAAGACGAAGTGGCAGGATTGGTTCTGGTGGATGCCAGGCCTGAGAATGACGCTCGCCGGACAAATGAAATCTATGCCAAGGAACGGCCTAAGGTCAATCCCTCCCCGTTAATATCCATTCTCCTAGAAAAGTCAGGGGCTTTTCGCCTGTTCCCCAATTTTATGCTAACGGGTCGGGTCGAATATCAAGATAGAAAATCTTTTGTGAATATTGTCGCTTCTTCTAAATACTTCCGATCTGTTGCGGAGGAGGGTGATCTAGCGAGCACTACCGAAGATGCCATACGGGGACAGCATCTGGGTAACCTCCCTGTACGCGTGATTGCCCGGGGCATTCAACAAGATTTGACTCAGTTCGGTATTAGTAAACGTGGAAATGATCAGATCGAACAAAGTTGGCAAATTGGACAGCGCGAGATGCTTAGCATCTCTCCAAACAGCAAATTTATTGTTGCCAAGAAGAGCGAGCATATGATTATCCATGATCAACCGGAGCTTGTCATCCAAGTAATCCGTGAACTCATCACCGACACCAGTCACTTTCAGTCAGCCATATCTAAAGCATACACAGATGATTAGGGACTTTATATGTTAATGACAGCATAAAAAAACAAAAGACGCCCGAGTTCCTTCATATAAAGGAATCCGGGCGTCTTTGCTGCCTAACACTTATTATGCTTGATTGAGCTTAGGACAAAATGGGCTTGTTTTTAGATGAGGTCTCTGCGACCTTGCCAAGTATCTGTCTCAGCACTTTAGCATTTTCCCCGATATAACCGGAATCAAGCAGCACATCGTGCGTACCGATGACTCCATACTCTTCGTATTGACCAAGCGTTGCCTGTTGCCATAGCAGTTTATCCGATGATGTCACCGGACCAATACTATCGTCCTCTGCAACCAAGGCATGGATATTCGCCTGAACCCCACCTACGTTAATAAGCTCATTGCGGTAGATGGAGTAGATCAACATTTTGTCTTTGACTCGCGCTCTGTCAGCTGGATCGGCGAGAAATGATTTGTACTGGTCCCCAATGCTGTCCAGCACCGTCTCGACAATCTCCTCAAGCTGCTCCGGTGTCGATTCATCCTTGGACATCTTTCTCATAGCATCCACCATAATAAGGTCGCTGACATGGTGACCTCGGCTTTCCATGGCTTTGGCCACCTCGAAGGCCAGATTTCCTCCGAGGGAGTATCCCAGGAAGACATATGGGCCCTCAGCTTGAATATCCACGATGGCATCCATGTATCGATCCAGCATGTCTTGGCCCTGGAAACGATCGCCGATAAATTCCAGCCCGAACACCTCGCAATGTCCTTCCAGCTCATTGGCCATCTCATAGTACCCCAGAGAGTAACCTACCCGAGGAGGGAAGCAAAACACTTTAAGTGTTCCTTTCCCTGGGAAGTGGATAATTTCCATTTCTTCTTCATCAGGAGCAGCTGTTGCCCGCAGCTTGGATATTTCATGGGCCATTTGCTCAACAGTCGGAAGATTAAACACGAGTTGGAGCGGAAGCTGAACACCCATGCCGGTTGAGATCTTTTGGATCAATCCCAATACTTTCAGGGAATGGCCCCCAAGTTCGAAGAAATGATCTTTGACCCCGATTTCCTGCACGCCGAGTACCTCGGACCAGATCTGCGCTAGCTCTACTTCTGTCGGCGTACGCGGCGGGATGTACTCCGCTGTGCTCCGCAGAAGTGCTTCCGGTGCCGGCAGCGCTTTGCGATCCAATTTTCCATTTGGATTCAGCGGCATTTGTGCCAGCTGTACGAAAGCAGTCGGAATCATGTAGCTTGGCAGCTCGCTGGCCAGTGCCTCGCGTAGTACGCCCGCTGCAAGCCCCTCTTCGGCCACAAAGTATGCACAAAGCTGAGTACTTCCAGTGGAATCAGCCAGTGCAAGAACAACCGTTTCCTGCACAGATGGCACTTTCAAAATTTGTGCTTCCACTTCCCCCAGCTCAATGCGGTAACCCCGGATTTTTACCTGGTGATCGATCCGCCCCAAATACTCAATATTCCCGTCTGGCAGCCATCGGGCCAAATCGCCCGTCCGGTAAATCCGCGCTCCCGGTTTGTACGGGTGAGGAATGAACTTCTCTGCCGTCAGGTCCGGCTGGTTGAAGTACCCTCGCGCTACCCCTTCGCCTGCAATGCAGAGTTCTCCCGGTACACCTACAGGTGATACCTGAGAAGCATTGTCCATCATCCATACTTGGACATTAGCGTACGGTTTACCGATAGGTACATGCGTTAGCGCAGCAGTCTCAAGGCTCGTTGTATATCGGGTCGCATATACGGCCGCCTCCGTAGGACCATAGATGTTCTCCAGCACTGCGTATGGAGATACTTTATAGTACTCTTCCACAAGTTTGGCGGGCAGCGTCTCGCCGCAGGCAAACAGGTATTTCAAAGTAAGGAATCCTTGGCTGCCGCCTTCTTTCAAATATTGAACAAGAACACTGAGCATCGACGGCACCAGATTGAGATGCGTGATACGGCTCGTATCCACGGCCTCCAACAGTGCCACCGGATCTTTGTCCGCGCCCTGCGGCAAGATCACGAGAGTTCCCTGCCCAAAGAACCAGCAGAATAGCTCCGGAACGGAGAAGTCAAAGGTGAATGTCGTTTTGAGCAGGAATCGGTCACCTGCCATCATCGGATATTCAGCTTCCAACTGGCTCAGCGTATGGATGGCAGAGCGATGCTCAATCATTACACCTTTCGGCTTACCGGTTGAACCTGACGTGTAAATGATATACGCCAGATGCTCCGGCCCGGCGAGTGGCTCCAGATTCGAGTCATCCGCATGATACGCCTGCGGGTCATCAAGTGCCAGGAGCGTGCCAGCAAACGGAAAGCGATCTTTGAGATGGTTCTTCGTCAGCAGAAGCTTCGCTCCCGAATCCTCCAGCATGTGGCGAATACGATCTTCCGGGAATTCCGGATCAATCGGTACATAGGCCCCGCCCGCTTTTAGAATGGCATGGATGCCAATGATCATCTCAAGCGAACGTTCAACCATGATGCCGACCGGCTGGTCCGGTCTGACCCCTTGAGCACGCAGCGTACGTGCAAGACGGTTCGCCTGCTGATGCAGCTCTCCGTAGGTAAGCTCCGTTTCACCGTAAATAAGTGCTGTACGATCCGGTGTGAGCGCAGCCTTTTCCTCAAATATGCCGTGAAGGGTCTTCTCATGCGGATAAGGAGCTGCTGTATCGCCCCACACCTCTATAATCTGCGATTTCTCTTCTGGCGTAATCAGCTCCAGCTCATCAATACGAATGGCAGGCTGAACAGATACACTTTCCAGAATTTTTATCAAGTGCCCTTGGATCCGTTCCACGCTCTCCCGATCATAGACGCGGGCATTGTAACGGTACAAGAACTCCAGATTACGGCCTGGCAGCACAATGAGGTTAAAATCATAATTCGTCTGTTCAAACATCTGAACATCCGTAATTTTGTACTCAGCCTCTTCACTGGCAATTTTCTCTTCCAGATGCTCCTCCACCGGATAATTCTCGAATACCATAATATGAGAAATCAAATCTTGCTTCTGTTCACTCTGTGCCTGAATCTCATAGAGCGGATAGGAGTCATAAGCATGTCCTGCCAAATATAATTCCTGCTGTCTTTTCATCACATGGGAGAACGTATCGCTTCCCTCGGCCTGTACCCGAACCGGAACTGTATTAATGAAGAGACCGATCATGCTTTCGATACCGGGAATCTCGGCAGGTCTTCCCGATACCACACTTCCGAAGACGATATCCTGACTTCTATTGTAGCGCTGCAACACAATTCCCCAGGCTGCTTGCATCAACGTGTTCATCGTTACCTGGTTCTGCTTGGCCACTTGTTCCAGCCGCTCGGTCAGCTCCGCATCCAACATAAATACAAGCTTCTCTGATACGTAGGCTTCTGCTTTTGCCAATGGCTGTGTTGTCGCTTGCGGCAGCTTCGTCTGCTGTTCGTAACCTTCCAGATAACCTCTCCAGTAAGAGGATGCCTCTTCCTCACCTTGCTCCTCCAGCCATTGAATATACTGGCTGTACGATACAGCAGCAGGAAGCTCAGGCTCCCTCTGCTCACGCAGAACCCCGTACGTTTCAAACACTTCCTGAAGCACAAGAGGCATACACCAGCCATCCAAAATGATGTGATGAGAGCTCCACAGCAGATGGTAAGCCTCATCTGCTGTCCGTAGAATAGCAACACGCAGCAATGCTCCTTCAGCAAGATCAAAGCCTCTTGCTTTGTCCTGAGCAGTATAAGCTGAAAGACGCACTTCAATTTCACCGGATTCCAGCTCGTGCAGGTCCTCGTATACGAAGTCACACGCTCTTTCTTTGAACACAATCTGTATAGGGAAATCGCCCCATCCGGCATGGAAATTCGTTCTCAATATGGCATGCCGTTTCATCAGATGCTTTATGCTGCGTTTGAAATCCTCAGGATAGAATGCTCCGTGAATTTCAAATTTAGCCTGCTCAAAGTAGACTTCCGAATGAGGCTCCAGCAAGCTGTGGAACAACATGCCCTTTTGCATCGGTGTCAGTTTATAAATATTTTCAATACTGCCGATATGCCGTGTCTGCTCTTCCAGCTCCTCGATTTTTTCCAGGCTGATATCTTTGAGGAGTACATCGCTTGGTGTAAGTTCCGTTCTTTCCTTGCGTACACAATGTCCAATGACTTCGCTGAGACGGTTCTTCAGGATGCCGACAAACTTCTCTACCGACTCTGTGTGGAACTGCTGACGGTTATAGCTGACCGAAAGCTGAAGTTGTCCTTCGGCAATCAGTCCATTAATGTTCAATGCCTGATGCTGTACCATCTGCTCACTGACCTCAGATCCTACTGAGTAAGGCGATACCTCCATCATCCCCCCTGCAAGATCCTGGTCGAACTGTCCCAGGTAGTTGAAGATAATCTCCGGTTCAGCAGAGAAGGAGGAGACATCGGATACGTCGCTCAAATATTTCAAAATACCATATCCGACACCTTTGTTAGGAATGTGACGCAAGCCTTCCTTGACACGCTTGATTCTAGCGCCGATCTCCAGTTCCTCTTTCATCTCAAGGGCGACAGGGTATTGACTTGTAAACCAGCCTATAGTGCGAGTGATATCCAGTTCAGGTACAACAGGCTCCCGTCCATGTCCTTCCAGAAGGATGCCTACACGTTCGATCCCGGTCCACTCGTGAACAGCCATGCCGAGGGCCGTCAGGAGCAAATCGTTAACTTCCGTGTTGTAAGTGCGGTTCGCCTCTTTCAGGAACTGCTCTGTCTCTTCTGGTGACCATCTCACCGTAACCGTCCCGCTGTCTTTGATGAGAAGAGCGTCGTCTACCTTGTCTTTTGGAAGAGGGGCGAAGCCATCCCCTTCTACCTCTGCCCAATAGCTGCGTTCTTGTTCAGCCGCCGGACTGTTCGCATATTGTGTGATTCCCTGGGCCCATGCACGGTACGAATCCGTCTTCTGCGGAAGCTTGACAGCTTCTCCGCGTGCTGCCTGCTCGTAGCCTTCCTGCAGGTCCTCAAAGAGGATGCGCCAGGATACGCCATCAACAGCCAGATGATGAATAACGATTAACAGATGTTCGCCTTCCGCGCAGCGGAACAGGCCCAATCTTAAGAGAGGTCCATCACCGAGAGAGATGCTGCGCTGAATGGCTTCCACACCTGCTTCTATTGCCGAAGCCGGGTCTGTTTCATCCTGCAGATCGTGGATCTGGAGGCTATAAAGCTCACCCTCACCTAAGCTGCGGTTCCAGGCTTCAAATCCCCGCTCTCCTTGGCGGAACACCAGTCGCAGCGCATCATGATGTTCTGCGATTTTCCGAACAACCTTGGCGAGCGCATCGGTATTGAAGCCTTCCCGTCTGTACAACATGACCGACTGATTAAAGTGGTGCTGGTCCGTCGACTGCTCGTCGAAAAATCTGCGCTGGGCAGGTCCCAGTGTTACCGCTCCGTGTACCTCGCTCTGATCTGCAATTCGGCTGACTGCGTTAACGCGCTGGGCCAGCTCTGCAATGGTTGGATAGCCGAACAAATCCTTCATCTCAAGTTTATAGCCTGCATGGAGCAGCCTTGATGATACTTGAATCGATTTGATCGAGTCGCCTCCGAGCTCAAAGAAATTGTCATGTATGCCGACAAGCGGAACACCTAGCACACCTTGCCAGATCGAAGCCAAAATGTTCTCCACATCCGTCCGCGGAGCAGTAAAGGCCGCTCCCGCCTTCACACCCGAGTTCGGTTCAGGCAGTGCCTTACGGTCCAGCTTGCCATTCGGTGTCAAAGGCATCACGTCCAGTTGGACGAAGTAGGACGGGATCATATATGCAGGCAGTCCAGAAAGTTCGTTCCGCAGCTCGCTGACAGACATTTCCCGATCAGCTACGAAGTAGGCACACAGAGACTTCTGTCCATGGGCATCTGCCCACGCAACAACGAGAGCTTCCTCGATAAGTGGAATATCCAGCAGCTTGGCCTCAATCTCACCAAGCTCTATACGATAGCCCCGTATTTTAACTTGATGGTCAATACGTCCAATGTACTCAATGTGTCCATTAGGGAGACGACGGGCCAAATCCCCGGTTCGATACATATTTCCTTCCGAGGCGAACGGGTCTCTAATGAATTTTTCTGCGGTAAGCTCAGGACGGTTCAGGTATCCGCGGGCTACCCCGTCCCCGGCGATGTACATTTCGCCCTCCACGCCTAATGGTACGAGACGAAGCTGGTCATCCAGGATATGGATGTATATGTTGTCTGCCGGCAATCCAATAGGTACGGATTCACGTGTATCCTTCACAGGATCATAAAGGTGAATCATGCAGCCGACGACCGTTTCGGTAGGACCGTATTCATTGTAAATTTTGATGTTGCCGCCAAAGAGATCTGTGATGGTTTGCGACAAATGTGTGGTCAAATTCTCTCCACCCACAATGAGCTGCTGAATGCGACTTTCCGCCGGGATGGTCATATCTTTAATCAGACTGAGATGAGTTGGCGTCAGCTTGAGAATGTCCACCGCATTTTCGCGCAAAATATGCTGAACAACCTCCGCCTTATCTATACCATCGTAAATCCGTACTAATCCTCCGTTAATTAATGGAGTGAAAATTGATGTCAGCGTCAGGTCAAATGAAATGGACGAGTACAGCGGAAAATCTGTTGTTTTCCCTGCACAGTAGACCTTATTGGCCCACCAGATGTAGTTCACGATCCCTTTATGGTTAATCATGGTTCCCTTCGGATTTCCTGTTGTACCCGATGTATAGATTAAATACACCAGATCGTTTCCTCTCACAGGTAGATTAGGGTTATCCCCCCCGTCTCCGTAGATGTGCGGGGAATCCAATTCCATAACCGTTCCCTCAAAGGAGGCCAGCTCCGTCAAGTGGCTCTGTGTGAGCAAAATCTCAGCGCCGGAATCCTTTAGAATATACTGAATCCGTTCCTGCGGATATTCAGGATCAATAGGTACATAGGACCCGCCCGCTTTGAGCACACCCATAATGGCGACAAGCAGTTCCACAGACCGATCCGCCAACAGACCAACCACTTGTTCACTCCGAAGTCCCTGGGCGATCAAGGTGGAGGCCAATCTGTTCGCCTGCTCGTTCAACTCCCGATACGTGACCTGAATATCGCCGTTAACAGCTGCAATCTTATCTGGCGTACGGACAACCTGTTCTTCAAACAAGGTATGCAGACCCTGATCAGTTGGATAGGTATGGGCCTTGCCACCCCAGTCTAGCAGTTTCACCCGTTCCTCAGATGTTACAATCTCCAGTTCCTCTATGGTCGCTTGCGGACGAGTAGCTACCTGATCAAGCATTTGCAACAAATGTCCACCGATTCGTGCAATGCTTTCTTGTTCGTAGACCAAAGCATTGTAACGAATGCAAACCTTGATATCCTCGCCTGGAATCACAACCAGGTTAAAGTCATAGTTCGTTTGTTCAAACATGGTGAAGTTCGCGACTTCGAGATTGTCCTCATTTTGATTACCCGATTGCTCCACCTGCTCGTCGAGCGGATAATTTTCAAAGATCATAATATGAGAAATCAGGTCCTGCTTTTGGGTTGTTTTCCCCTGAATCTCATACAGTGGATAGGTGTCGTAGGCACGACTAGCCAATGATTGTGCCTGTGTACGTTTCATCACCTCGACAAAGGCTTCGTCTTTGGAGGACTGTACACGGATAGGTACTGTATTAATGAACAGACCCACCATATTTTCGATCCCTGCAATCTCAGCCGGTCTGCCCGATACAACGCCGCCGAAAACCACATCCGAGCTGGCATTGTAACGTTGAAGAATCAGTCCCCAGGCTGTCTGCATGAGTGTGTTGACGGTCACGTGGTTTCGCTTAGCGACAGTATCCATTTTACCGGTCAAGGATGCACCCAGATGGAGAACATGCTCATTCAGAACATAGCCCGCTTCTTTAGCTTGAGATTTCGTTTTGCCTTCCGGCAATACGGTATTCCCATCATAGTCCTTGAGGTATTGGCTCCAATATGTGGAAGCTTCCTCATCATCCTGTGCATCAAGCCACTCAATATAACGGCTATAGGGCTGAGCTGGCGGCAGCACAGGCTGTACTTGCTGGCGCAGGGCAGAATAATAATCGAATAGCTCCTGTGTAATGATCGGGATGCACCAGCCATCCATGACAATATGATGAAAGCTCCATAATACCAGAGAGCTTTGTTCTGTTTGCAAGACGCTTACCCGCATCAGCGGATCTTCCGACAAGCTGAACCCCTTAGCCATATCCTCAGCAGTGTAAGCCTTGATCTGGGCTTCTTGCTCTTGCAAAGTTGCGGCACGCAGATCTACGTAGTGCAATGGGATTGGCCGTTGCTTAAAGACGACTTGCAGCGGTAAATCACCAATGTTGTTGTAAAAGTTGGTACGCAGTATGGCATGTCTTTGCACCAAAGCTTGGAAGCTCTCGAAGAAGGTCTCTACATCGAAGCTGCCTCGCAGCTCGAACGTAGCCTGCTCGAAGTATGAAGAGGAGTCTGGCTCCAGCAGGCTGTGAAACAGCATCCCCTTCTGCATTGGCGTAAGCTTGTACACATCTTCAATCTCTCCAATGTGGGCCGTCTGCTCCGTAAGTCGATCAAGCTGCTCCAGCGCTAATCCCTGGAACAAAACATCACTTGGCGTAAGCTGTGAGCGCTCCTGCGCCACGCAATGCCGGATAACCTCACTAAGGCTGGACTGTAATAATTCGGCAAAATGATTCACCGTCTCCTTGCGATACTGCCTGCTGCTGTACGTAACCGTCAGTGATAGCTGGCCTTCGGCAATCATGCCATTCACATCCAAAGCATATTGCTGTGGTGTGTGATCGCTGAGCGCCTTACCGACGGAATGTGTGGATAGGCTAAGGGCATTACCCTCCAAGTCCTGATCAAACTGTCCAAGATAGTTGAAGGAAATCTCCGGCTCTACGCCGAACCCGCCACTTTTCTCCAGTGCCATATACTTCAGAAGGCCGTAGCCGATTCCTTTGTGCGGAATCTGGCGCAAATTCTCCTTGATACGCTTGATTCGTGCAGATACTTCCTGTCCGTCTTGAAGGTTCAGCAGAACCGGATACTGGGTTGTGAACCAGCCCACGGTACGGGTGATATCCAGTTCCGGTATGATCATTTCCCGTCCATGCCCTTCAAGATTGACCAAAATCTGCTCCATGCCTGTCCAGCGCTGTATTGCTGCCCCCAGCGCAGTCAAGAGCAAATCATTCGTCTCCGTATGATACGCCCGGTTCGCTTGTCGCAGCAGCAGGTCTGTTTCCTGCGCAGACCACGTTACCGTTACCGACTCGGTATCCCGAATGGTGCCTGGCTCCTGATCTTCATCTTTTGGCAGTGGGGCCAGAATTGTATCCTCGATCTGCTGCCAGTATGCACGCTCCTTGTCCAGTGCAGGCCCTGCTGCATACTTCGCCGCTTGTTCAGACCATACAAGATACGAATCTGTCTTTTGTGGAAGGACAATCGCTTGTCCATTCAACGCCTGCTCGTATCCCGCTGCGATATCCTCAAACAGGATGCGCCAGGATACGCCATCAACCAAGAGGTGATGGATGACAATCAACAAATGATCACCATCGTCACAATGGAACAAGCCTAGCTTGAACAGCGGGCCGTCTTCCAAGTGGAAGCTTGCCTGAATGGCATCGGCTTTGGCTTGAACGGCAGCAACCTGGTCTTCTGCCTGTCGCACATCGTCTATATCCAATGTATAGAGCTCGCCTTCATCCGTTCCACGATTCCAGGCTGCATATCCGGCCTCTGTAGACCGGAAGACCATACGCAGCGCGTCATGGTGGGTAGCAATTTGGGTCATTGTCAACCGGAGTGCAGCCTCGTCAAAGCCGTCTTTCCGATAGAGCATGACGGCATGATTGTAATGATGCGGCTCCTCTGTATGACGCTCAAAGAACCACCGCTGAATTGGCATCAGCTCTGCTGCGCCTTTAATTTCACCCTGTTCTGCTGTGCGTCCGGCTACTTGAAGATACGGGCTTAGCTCAGCAATTGTCGGATATTTGAAGAGATCCTTCATCTCTAGCTTATACCCGGCTTGGAACAATCTTGAGGATACCTGGATCGCCTTGATGGAGTCACCACCCAGATCGAAGAAATGATCATGGATGCCGACCTTCTGTGCTCCCAGCACCCCTTGCCATACGGACGCCAAGGCTTCCTCAGCCTTCGTCCTTGGCGGTTCATAAACTGCTCCAGTCTGCACATTGGCCTCCGGAGCCGGAAGTGCTTTGCGATCCAGCTTGCCATTTGGCGTCAATGGCATTTGTTCCAATTGCATGAAGTAAGACGGAATCATATAAGCTGGCAGCTCTGCGGCCAAGGCTTTTCTCAATTCGCCTACCGTCAGTATCTGATCGGCTGTAAAATAGCCGACAAGCACCTTTTGTCCACTTCCATCCTCCTGAGCGAGCACTACAGCCTCCCTTACAGACGGAGCATGGAGCAGCTTCGCTTCCACTTCGCCCAGCTCGATGCGGTAACCCCGGATTTTAACCTGGTGGTCAATCCGTCCCAAATACTCCATGCTTCCATCAGGCAGCCAGCGTGCCAGGTCACCCGAGCGGTACATACGCTCGCCCGCTTCAAACGGATGAGCGACAAACTTCTCTTCCGTCAATTCCGGTCGGTTCAGGTAGCCGCGCGCCAGTCCTTCGCCCGCCACGTAGAGTTCACCTGGAATGCCAATCGGCTGTGGACGGCGTTGTTCATCCAGAATGTATGCACGCAGCGTCGGAATCGTGGTACCGATATTGCTGCGGCCCTGTTCAATTTCCAGCTCTGTAATTTCCTTGTATGTTACATGCACGGTTGTTTCGGTAATGCCGTACATGTTGATGAGCTGCACTTGTGGGTACTTCGTTCTCCAGTCCTTGAGCAAGGCCGGGCTTAATGCCTCGCCACCGAAGATAATCATACGGAGACTCAGTTCTGCCGCGTGATGACCAAGCTCTTCCTGTAGTAATTGATAGAAGTATGTCGGCGTCTGGTTCAAGACAGTGACCTTCTGGTCCTTAAGCAATTGCAAGAAACGATCTGGACTCTTCGCCGTAAGCGATGGAACGATGACCAGACGACCTCCATTCAGCAATGCCCCATACATCTCCCATACGGAGAAGTCAAAGCAGAATGAATGGAACAGTGTCCACGTATCCTGAGGACCGAAATCAAACATATTTTTATCATTAAAGAGCAAGCGAACTACATTTTTGTGTTCGATCAGCGTTCCCTTTGGCTTGCCTGTCGTACCCGATGTGTAGATGACGTAGGCAAGATGCTCCGGTCCGGTTGTAGACTTTAGGTTTGAGATATCTTCCTTGTAGGAAGCCGTCTCGTCCAGATTGACGATGTCCCCGGCGAAGGAGACATGTTTCTCCAGATGCGCTTGTGTCAGCAGTAGCTTGGCTCCTGAATCCTCAAGCATAAAGCGTATGCGGTCCTCCGGATATTCAGGGTCCACAGGGACGTAAGCTCCGCCCGCCTTCAAAATGGCCAAAATCCCGACGACCATTTCGAGGGAACGATCCGCCATGATTCCAGCCAAACCATCTGGTTGGAGGCCACGCTCGCGGAGCGTTCTGGCAAGTCTGTTTGCCCGTTCGTTCAGCTCGCTGTAGGACAGGGTTGCCTCTTCACATACGACTGCTATTGCATTCGGAGTACGAGCAGCCTGTTCCTCGAACAACGCATGAATCGTCTTGTCACGAGGATAATCTGCTCTGGCTTCGGCCGACTCCTGCATCAGCTTTGATTTTTCCTGAGGTGTCACGATATCAAGGGATGACAACGGCATTGCCGGATTGGCGGTTGCTTCCCGAATAAGCTGTACAAAGTGGCCTGCCATTCGTTCAGCAGTCTCTCGCTTGTAGATCGCAGTCGAGTACTCAAGCGTGCAATCCAATGCCCCATCCGCTTCACTTACGGTCAGCGTGAGGTCGAACTTGGCAGCAGGATGTACATTATCGTAAGGAGTGAAACGCAATCCCTCTATTTCTTGTTCTCCCTGCTCGATATTTTGCAGGACAAACATGGTATCAAATAACGGGTTGCGGCTCAGGTCACGCTGAAGCTCCAGCTTTTCTACCAGCTCCTCGAACGGATAATCCTGGTTTTCATAGGCCCGCAGCGCTGTTTCCTTCACTTCCTGCAAATAAGTCTCGAAAGACTTCTCCCCTTCTGGATAAGTACGCAGTGCCAGTGTGCCGACGAACATACCGATGAGGCCTTCGAGTGTCGTATGGGATCTCCCAGCCACAGGTGAACCGACAATGACATCTTCCTGACCTGTGTACTTGTGTAGAAGCGCTGTATAGGCTGCCAGCAGTACCATGAACAGAGTGGAGCCCGTCCGTGCTGCCAGCTGCTGGAGTGAACCGCTCAGAGAAGAATCAATACAGAAGTCGATCCGATCCCCCGCAAAGCTTCGCACCGCAGGACGGACTTCATCTCCCGGCAAATCCAGCACTGGCAAGCTTCCACGGAATGCATCCAGCCAGTAGGCTTCCTGGGCTTTGAGACGTTCGCTTCCGAGTTGCTCCTGCTGCCATACCGCATAGTCTGTGT
The DNA here is from genome assembly GCF_059417685.1 of Paenibacillus sp. LT-B23. Classification (NCBI taxonomy): domain Bacteria; kingdom Bacillati; phylum Bacillota; class Bacilli; order Caryophanales; family Paenibacillaceae; genus Paenibacillus; species Paenibacillus sp. LT-B23. Next base: position 14,344 of record NZ_JBSQBM010000025.1, read on the forward strand.
ACTGGATCTGTAGTGCAGGTAATAAGTCCTCCTCTTGGTAGAAGCGGAGAAACTCTTCTATGAGAATATTCATAGAAACACCATCTGAGACAATATGATGCATATCAAACAACAGTAAATGGCGCTCATGCGCAATTCGGATAAGGCCGACCCGCAGCAATGGAGCTTCGCCAAGATCGAAAGGACGGACAAATTGCTGAAGGGAAGCTTCTGCCTCTTCCTCGCTCAATTCCGCATATTCCACAGTAAACAGAACATCCGTCAGGATCTGCTGTACGGGTTCGCCGTTAACAGTCACAAAACGGGTACGCAGCGAACCATGGCGATGAATCAGACGACGGAATGCCTGTTCCAGCCGTTCCCGATCCAAGGCTCCCTCAACCGTAAGGATTCCCGGCATATTGTAGCTCAGCTCTCCGCCTTCCAGCTGACTTAGAATAAACAGCCGTTTTTGGGCTGAGGACAGTGGGTAGTGCTCACGCACTTCCGCCGTAGGAATTTCTTCAAAATTGAGCGGTGTATAGCCCTCAATGGCGCGAGCCAATCCTTCAATTGTAGGAGAATCGAACACTTCTCTCAGACTAATATCGCGGTTCATTTCCTTGCGAATTCGTGAGACTAGCAGAGCTGCACGCAGGGAGTGACCTCCAAAATGGAAGAAATTATCCTTCACTCCCGCATTCTCTACACCCAACACTTCTTGCCAAATTTCAGCTAATTGAATTTCCAAAGGTGTCTTCGGAGCTACAGATGAAGCAACTGCCCATCCGCGCTCTCCCTGCAACGCTTTTCGATTGATTTTCCCGTTCGACGTCAGAGGTATATCCTCCAGTTGTATGAAGCGGGAAGGGATCATATATCCAGGTAACATCTCCGACAGAACTGTCTGGAGCTCGGATACCTCCAGCTCCCGAGCGGCTACGAAGTAAGCGACCAGATCCTTCTGACCGTCATCGCCTTCCACAGCCATGGCCACGACTTCCTGAACGGACTGCACTCTGAGCATTTGTGCTTCTACCTCACCCAGCTCGATCCGATAGCCGCGAATTTTGACTTGATGATCTATTCGGCCCACGTATTCGATGGTACCGTTCGGTAACCAGCGAACCAAGTCACCTGTCCGATACATACGCTCCCCTGGAGTGAACGGATTTTCGACGAACTTCTCGTCCATTAACGCAGGTCGGTTATGATACCCCCGTGCTAACCCGATACCTGAAATGCATAGCTCTCCAACTACGCCGACAGGCTGCAATCTGAGATGCTCATCCAACACGTACACACTATGGTTAGCAATAGGTCGGCCAATGGATACTGTTTCCAGCGTTTCCTCGCTATCCGGAACAGACCAGATTGTGGTGCAAATAGAGTCCTCCGTTGGGCCGTAGCCATTGGAGTAGCGTACATGCTTCCTCCACTTTTCGATCAACTCGACAGATGCGGCTGATCCGGCGGTAAGCAGGCATCGCAGTGCTGGCAGGCGCTCAGGCTCAAGGTGGATAGCGTAAGCTGGTGGCAGAGTCGCTATCGTAATTCCCTTGTCGTTTATGAACTGTTCGAACAAGGCATAATCTAAAATGTCTTGTGTAGAAGGGATGCACAGAGCAGCCCCATGGCTTAGTGCCGTTAAAACTTCCGAAACCGATGCATCAAATGACAGACTTGCAAACTGAACGATTCGGTCCTGCGGTGTAACTTCGAAGTATGTCCCGTATACGTCCGAAAGATTTTGTAGTCCCCGATGTTCGACTAATACGCCCTTAGGCTGACCCGTCGTACCTGAAGTATAGATCACATAAGCCAGATCATCCGGGCCAACAGTATCCTTCAAATTCGAGGTATCGGCATCATATGTCGATGGTTCATCCAGCAACAAAACATTTTCCGTCCATCCAAGATGCTCCAAGAGGCGGGCCTGTGTAAGGACCAGCTTTGCTCCGGAATCTTCAAGCATGTAACTGATCCGTTCTTTCGGATACTCTGGATCAATTGGAACATAGGCACCTCCGGCTTTCATAATGCCGTAGATTCCAACGATCATTTCGGACGACCGTTCAGCAATCAGCCCCACCAGATCTCCCGTCTGGATTCCCTGATTACGCAGTTTTCTTGCCAGTCCGTTGGCTTTTGCATTGAGCTCGGCATAGGTCAGCATCTCATCCTCGAACACAATGGCAGTCGCCTCCGGCGTTCGTCCCGCCTGTTCCTCCAACAACCCGTGGAACGTGTTACAGTGCTCGTAACTGACTTTCGTGTTACCCCATACGTCCAGAATCAGCTCTCTCTCCTGCGGCGTGACCAATTCCAGAGCATCCACGGAAATTGCAGGATTCTCCACAATTTGTTCCATGAGGTGAACCAGATGTCCCTTGATTTGCTCAATCGTCACTTGATCATACACAAGTGCATTGTACTGGAATAGCAATCTCATCTCTTTGCCAGGCAGGATAATTAAGTTAAAATCGTAATTCGTTTGCTCCAGAAGCTCGGCGTCCTCAATCTCAAAGTCAGCCTCGCCACCACCCAGACGTTCTACCTCCTCCTCAACAGGATAGTTCTCAAACACCATAATATGTGAGATTAAGTCCTGTTTCTGATCGGTCTGAGCCTGAATCTCAAACAGCGGGTAGGTGTCATACATATGGGAAGCCATAAATTGTTCCTGCTGCTGCTTCATCAAAACTGAGAAGGGGAGATTTTCCTCCGTCTTCACACGGACTGGAATCGTATTGATGAACAAACCGATCATCCGATCAATGCCCGGAATTTCTGCTGGTCTGCCTGATACTACACTTCCGTATACGACATCCCGGCTACCGTTATAGCGTTGAAGTACAATGCCCCATATGGATTGCAGCAATATATTCATCGTGACATGAGCATCTCTGGCTACCTTCTCCAGATGTCCAGTTAATTCCCTGCCGAGGATGTAATTCTGCTTTTCTGATACGTACCCTTCTCCTTTACTTGCTTCCCCGACTTGAGGTAAAAGCGTCTGCTGCTCGTAACCGGCCAGATATCGACTCCAATAGTTGGACGCAGCTGCTTCATCCTGCTGTTCCAGCCATTCAATATATCGACTGTACGGCTGAACCTCTGCCAACTGAGGCTCTCTTCCTTCCAGGAGGGCAAAATAATGTTCAAATACCTCCTGCGTAATTAACGGAACACACCATCCATCCATGACGATGTGGTGAAAGCTCCACAAGAGACGGAAGCTCTCCTCACCTGTACACAAAATCGAAACACGTAGAAGCTCATCCTCAGATAAGTTGAAGCCCTGTGCCTTGTCCTTTGCAGCAAATGTCTTCAAATAAGCTTCGCGCTGCGTTTCGTCCATCTCCCGCAGGTCTTCGTACACCAGCTTGGCGCCTCTGTGCCGAAAAACAACCTGTAAAGGCTCGCTGCCCCATCCGTTATAAAAGTTCGTCCGGAGGATGGCATGACGCTCCACTAAGGCATCGAGACTTTGTCCAAAGACGGCCGGATCAAAGCTCCCCTTAAAGTCAAAGGCAGCCTGCTCAAAATAAGCACCTGTATGCGGCTCAAACATATCATGAAACAGCATGCCCTTCTGCATCGGTGTCAGACTGTATACATTCTCAATATCGCCTATGTGGCTGGTTTGCTTAGAAAGCTCTTCCAGATCGGAAATACTCAGACCCTTCGCAAGCACGTCACTTGGTGTCAAAACGGTTCTTTCCTGGGTTACACAATGATGGAGAAGCTCCCGCAAGCTTTCTTCAATATATCCAGTGAGTTGTTCCATCGTAGATGACTTATACTGTTTTCCGTTATAAGTAATCGTCAGAGAAAGGGCTCCGTCCGTCACCATGCCATTGATATCTAGCGTATAGGCTGGTTCCTCCAACAAACTTTGGGCGTTTCCGGTCGGATAAGGCGAAATCTGCAACGAGCTTCCTTGCAAATCCTGATCAAATTGCCCCAGATAGTTAAAAGAAATCTCAGGCTGCAAGCTGAAGTTGTCTGCATCCACCTGACTTGCCATGGTTTTGAGCAACCCGTATCCGATACCCTTGTTCGGAATTTGGCGCAGCCCTTCTTTCACAGACTTGATCAAGGCTGCCACTTCCAGGTTATCGCCCAAGTCTAAAATCACCGGATATTGGCTTGTAAACCAGCCAACAGTACGGGTGATGTCGATATTCGGTATAATCGGTTCACGACCATGGCCTTCAAGATTCACAGCAATCTTTCCAATGCCGGACCACTTGGATATGGCCATGCCCAGAGCGGTCAATAGCAGATCGTTCGTCTCCGTTTGGTAAGCACGGTGGGCTTTTCTCAGCAGTTGGTCGGTTTCTTCTATAGTCCATTGTGCTGTTACTACTTTGCTATCCTGTAAAAGAAGGTTTTCCACAGCCTCATCCTTCGGCAACTGTTCGAGTGGCTGATCCTCCAGCTCTCTCCAATACGCCCGATGAGTCTCCATTTCAGGGCCTTCCGAATAACGAGCAAGGGCGTCTCCCCAGTCAAGGAAGGAATCCGTCTTCTGCGGGAATACCAACGCTTGTCCTTGAGTCGCCTGCTCATAGCCTGTTGCAATATCCTCGAACAAAATCCGCCAGGATACCCCGTCCACCACCAAATGGTGGATCACGATCAGAAGATGGTCTCCATCCTGACAATGGAAAAGTCCTAACTTCAGCAGCGGACCTTCTGCCAGATTGATACTGCGCTGAATGTCGTCCGACAGCGTTGTAATGGCTGCAGCCGGATCGGATTCATTCCGTAAATCAGCGGTAAGCAGGTTATAAAGCTCTCCTTCTTCAAGATCACGATTCCAAGCTTCGTAGCCATGCTCTGTCTGACGGAAAACCATGCGAAGGGCGTCATGATGCTTAGCGAGTTTTCTTAGCACCTGATGCAAAGCCTTTTCCTCAAATCCCTGTTCACGGTACAGCATGACCGCTTGATTGAAGTGATGGGGCTCTGCCTGCTTCCGTCCAAAGAACCACTGTTGGACTGGAGTCAAGCAAGTCGCTCCACGCACAGCTCCCTGTTCGGCCATGCGCACAGCGGTTTGTATTTCCGCGCCTAGCTCCGCAATGGTTGGGGATTTGAACAGCTCCTTCATCTCTAAGCGATAACCAGCTTGTAGTAGCCGTGACGAAACCTGAATCGCCTTAATGGAGTCTCCTCCCAGTTCAAAGAAATTGTCATGGATACCCACCTGATCGGCACCCAGCACCCCTTGCCAAACAGACGCCAAGGCTTCTTCCGCCGGTGTACGAGGAGCCGTATACTTCCGTCCCGTATGCGCACCCACTTGGGGAGCCGGCAGAGATCTGCGGTCCACTTTTCCGTTCGACGTTAATGGCATACGATCCAGCTGCACAAAATAGGACGGGATCATATAACCCGGAAGTACCTGCGATAGAGCCAGACGCACTTCTCCTGCGGTGAGCATGCGATCCGCCACATAATAAGCGCAAAGCTGCTTCTCTCCAAGCTCATCCGCGCGAACGACTACTACGGCGTCGATGACCGTCTCCACCTTGGCCAACTGAGCCTCGATTTCGGGGAGCTCAATGCGGTAGCCACGTATTTTAACCTGTTCATCGATTCTTCCTTTAAATTCCAGATTGCCATCTGGAAGCCAGCGTACCAGATCACCAGTTCGGTAGCAGGATTCTCCGTCCTTCACGGGACTAGGGACAAATTTTTCTGCCGTGAGATCAGGCCGATTGAGATATCCGCGCGCTACACCTTCACCGCCGACAATCAGTTCACCCCAAGCACCAATGGGTTGTAATTGAAGCGATCCATTGACTACATAAGCGGTCGAGTTGCTAATCGGGCGACCAATCGGTACTCCCCCTTCAAATCGACCCGGAATCTTGTAGGTGGTGGAGAAGGTAGTATTCTCTGTCGGACCATAGCAATTGACAGGAACAAGATCAGGATTAGCCTCGATCACACGGTTCATATGAGATATGGACAGTACGTCACCGCCGACGAGCAATGTTTTTAGCCCTCTGAACAGGTACTCATCCTGCAATGAAAGCTGATTGAAAAGCGGTGAAGTGAGCCACAACGTCGTAATCCTGTACTTGGCGATGGCAGCTTTGAGCCTATCAGCAATCAGAATGTCGTCATTCTCTACGAAATAGAGCTGTCCGCCGTTAAGCAACGCCCCCCATATCTCGAAAGTAGAAGCATCGAAGGCCACGGCTCCTGTCTGCAAAATTCGTGTGGATTCATTCAACTCCACATAGTTAGTCTCTTTGACCAGACGGACCACGTTCCGGTGTTCAACCATAACGCCCTTCGGCCTACCTGTGGTTCCCGATGTATAAATGACATAAGCAAGCCCCTGTGACCCCTGGGCAGTCTCCAGCTGGGCAGGTTCGGCTGCATAAGCCTCTTCACTGCTGAGGTCGACAATCGGTAAACCGTAGTCTACACTTACAAACTCACCCTTTTGCACCAGTAGTAGCTTGGCGCCGGAATCATTGAGCATATAACGAACCCGGTCTTCCGGGTATTCGGGATCAATAGGCACATAGGCTCCACCCGCCTGTAGTATCGCGAGCATACCAATGACCATCTCGATGCTTCGTCCGCCCATCACGGCCACAGGCTGCTCCCTCAACGTTCCCAAGCGACGCAGTGTTTGGGCCAGCCGCCCCGCCTTCTCTTCCAATTCGAGGTAGGTTAGCTGGACATTGCCGAATACAAGCGCCGTCTGCTCCGGTGTACGCTTTACTTGCTCTGCGAACAGCTCATGAATAGTCTTCTCACTTGGATAAGGAGCCGATGTCGCATTGAATTCTTCAATGATCTGCACCTTCTCCTCCGGTGTGATCATCTCAATCTCCACCAGCTTTAACTGGGGATTGACAGCAACCGCATGCAGAACCCGAAGCAAGTGCATAGCCAGTCGCTCTACACTCTCACGCTGATATAAAGCCGTGCTATACTCCAAACCAAAAGCTAGCTCTGCCCCCTGCTCCTCTACATTGAGTGACAGGTCAAATTTGGCTGTAACAGTCTCCAGCGGGTAAGGAGTAAAGCGCAGCCCGCCCATGTCCTGCTCTGCCTGCTCTGTATTTTGCAATACCAACAGAGTATCAAAGAGTGGATTGCGGCTGACATCACGTCCTACACCCAGCTTCTCAATCAGTTTTTCCAAAGGATAGTCCTGATGCTCGAACGCCTTGAGCGCCGTTTCCTTGATTTCGAGAAGATAATCCTGAAATGTCTTATCTCCCGCCGGATAGCTGCGCATAGCCAGTGTATTGACAAACATCCCGATGATGCTCTCAAGCTCCGCTTGCGGTCTTCCGGCCACCGGAGAACCTACGATGATGTCCTCCTGCCCCGTATATTTGTGCAACAGGACCGAATAAGCAGCCAGCAATACCATATACAGCGTAGTACCTGTACGGGATGCGAGTTCCTGTATTGCCTTATTGCCGGATGCATCCAATGTAAAATCAATTCGGCTACCCTCGAAGCTGCGAACAGAAGGTCTTTGATAATCCGTAGGCAAATCAAGTACAGGCAGTTCCCCTTCAAAAGCCTGCAGCCAGTATGCTTCAAGCTCTTTCCACTGGTTCTCTGAATGCTCCCGTTGCCATACAGCATAATCCTTGTACTGGATGTGCAGTTCTGGCAGCTGTTCTCCCTGATACAATGAGGTGAGTTCTTCCACCAGTATTTGAATGGAAACCCCATCCGAAATGATATGGTGCATATCAAACAGCAACAGATGACGTTCCTCTTCCAGCTTCACCAAGCCAACACGCAGTAATGGGGCCTGGCTGAGATCAAAGGCACGGATAAAGCTGCGTATGAGCGTATCCGTCTCCTCCACCGAAGCTTCTGTGCAGTCCAACGCAAACGGCACTTCCTTATGCACACGCTGAACAAGCTCTCCATCCTTCATATAGAAGCCCGTTCTCAGCGATTCGTGACGCTGGATGAGTGCCTGGAACGCAGACTCCAGCCGTACGCGATCCAACGGTCCATCCACTGTGAAGACCCCTGGCATATTGTAGCTGAGCTCTCCTCCGTCCATTTGTCTCAACACGTATAACCGCTTTTGCGCTGAGGACACTGGGTAAGATGCGCTTTCCTCCGCCTGTGGGATGGATTCATACACTGTCGGAATGTGCTTTTTGACCAGTTGCGCCAAAGACTCAACCGTAGGCGACTGAAACACTTCGCGCAGCGAAATGCTACATCCCAACTCTTTGTGAATCCGCGAAACGAGCAATGTTGCCCGCAAAGAGTGACCACCAATTTCAAAGAAATTATCTCTGACACCGACGCGGGTAACTCCCAGGATATCTTGCCAGATTAGCACCATCTGCGCTTCCGCAGCAGTTCTCGGAGCCAGATAAACCTCGCTGGATTGTACACTGCCTTCAGGATCTGGCAGCGCGCGACGATCCAGCTTACCATTTGGCGTAAGCGGCATTTGCTCCAGCCGGACAAAATAAGAGGGGATCATGTAGGCTGGTAGTTCCACTGCCAGCTGAGATCTCAATTCGCCCGGCGAAAGGTCGGTGGAGGCCACGTAGTAGGCGCAAAGCAATTTTTGGCCCTGTTCGTCGTCCCGTGCGAGGACAATCGTTTCCCTTACATTCGGAGCCTTGAGAATTTGGGCTTCCACCTCGCCAAGCTCAATTCGGTAGCCGCGAATTTTGACCTGATGGTCGATCCGGCCCAAATATTCGATATTACCATCAGGCAACCAGCGAGCCAGATCCCCAGTACGGTACATCCGCTCTCCCGCCCGAAATGGATGTTCTACGAATTTTTCAGCCGTCAACTCTGGACGGTTCAAATACCCTCGGGCAAGACCGTCGCCCGCGATGTATAGCTCCCCCGGAACCCCAACAGGCTGCAGACGTCTTTGCTCATCAAAAATGTAAGCGCTAAGTGTCGGAATCGTTCTACCAATATTGCTTTTCCCCGCTTCAATCTCATGTTCCGTGATTTCCTTGTAGGTGACATGGACCGTTGTTTCCGTAATTCCGTACATATTAATCAGTTGCACATCAGGATACTTGACCCGCCAGTTTCTCAGAAGAGATGGGCTTAAGGCCTCTCCACCAAAAATGATTTTTCTAAGGCTAAGCTCTGTCGAAGAGTGCGCCAATTCTTCCTGTAGCACCTGATAAAAATACGTTGGTGTCTGGTTCAAAATGGTGACTTTGTTGTCTTTCAACAACTTCAGGAAAGCTGCTGGACTCTTGGCTGTAAGAGACGGAACAATCACCAATTTTCCTCCGTAGAGAAGGGCTCCATACATCTCCCAAACGGAGAAGTCAAAGCAGAACGAATGGAATAGCGTCCACGTATCATGAGCGCTGAAATCAAATAAATTTTTATCGTTAAAGAGCAGTCGAACTACATTTTTATGCTCGATCAGAGTTCCCTTCGGCTTGCCAGTTGTACCCGACGTATAGATAACATAGGCAAGATTGCTCGCCCCCGAAATGCTCTCCAGATTTGAAGTGTCCCCTTTATACGATGCAACTTCGTCCAGATTCACAAGCTTTCCGTCAAATGTGGTACTCTCCCATAGATGGCTTTGGGTGAGCAACAGACGGACTCCTGAATCCTCTAGCATGTAACGAATACGTTCTTCGGGATAATCGGGATCAATGGGCACATAGGCTCCTCCCGCCTTCAAAACCGCCAGCATGCCGACGACCATTTCCAGGGAACGATCAGCCATAATCCCCACGAGTACATCTGCACCAACGCCTTCGGTGCGCAAATATCTCGCAAGCTGGTTAGCCTGCTCGTTTAGAGCTAGGTATGTAATACTCTGCTCGCCCATCTGAACGGCTACGTGATCTGGCATGCGCTCGGCTTGTTCTTCGAATAAGCCATGGATTGTCTTTTCACGCGGATAATCGACTGCAACGCCTTCCGAAAGAGCCAAAATGGATTGCTCTTCTGCTTCACCCAATAGGTTTACCTCGGCGATGGAAAGCTGCGGTGCATGAATGATCTGCTCGGCGATCGTAAGCAACTGGGAAACCATGTCCTTAACTTCACTGCGTTCAAACAACTTCGTCCGGTAATCGACATCCAGTACCAGCTCGCCTTCATCCAGGATCTCCACGATATGAAGCACGAAATCGTTCACTTCGTCGCCGCAGAAATCATAATCCGTCAAAATGCGCACGTCATCCAAATCAACCCAATTGATAAGACGGTATTCCATGGAGACGCCAAAAAGCCGCTGGATATCCCTGTTACCATGCATTTCTCTAAGATCCTGAATTAACTGATTATATGGATACTTCTGATGCCGCAGGATTGACATTTGATCCCTGGCTACTTCCTGCAGGAAGCTCAGCACATCCATGTCCTTTTCGACGTATGTTCTGGCTGCAGCCGTACTAACGAACATACCGATCTTTTGCTTCTCTTTTTTGTTCCCACGGTTAGCGAACGAAGTACCAATCACCACATCCGGCTGATTCGTTACTTTGTGTATGTAGATATACATCACACCCATGAAGAACTGGAACAGAGAAATCCTGTTCTGTTGGCAAAATGCCTGCAACTCGTGATACAGCACCTCTGGCACGGTAAAATGCTCCCGAACGGCGTGGGTGCTCAGAGATAACGGATTGTATGACTTCCAACCCGTAAGTTCAGGTAAATCAGAAAATTTATTGAGCCAGTATGTCTTGTCCTTTTGATATCTGTCAGAAAGCTCGTATGCGTTCTCTTCTGCAATATATTGAATATAGGAGCAATCGTCATTCAGCGTCGGTTCATTTCCTTGAATGATCTGCATGTAAAATTCCGTCAATTGATTGCCATAGATCACCATTGAGATCCCGTCAGAAATAATATGGTGCATCTTGGTATTAATCCAATACTCATCCTCGCTAATCTTCACAATCAAAAACTGGAATAGCTCAGAATCCAGCAGTTGCAAGGGTTTGCTTTTGTGTTGCTCAAGTAAGGCTTCCACCTCAGAGATACTTTCATAGTGGGTAAGGTCCAGATACTCCAACTGTCTCTCTTCATAAGGAACGACATACTGCTGAGGCACTCCATCCACTGAGGTGATACGAATGCGGAACGCATCATACTGTTTGATAATCAAATTAATGGACTGCATGAAGGCAGCGATATGGATACGGCCCTTCATCTTGGCTGTACCGGAAAGCTGTGACACTGACGTATCTGGATAGAGTAATTCGGTATACCATATACGTTTCTGCGCATTTGTTAAATCATATAACTGCATGTCATTCATCTCGTTCACTCCTATTCCGTGATGTGAGTATCCTCCCGCTGCTACTGGCAGTCAGGAGGACAAAAGGACCATTTAACGTGCGCTTCCTCCGCTCATTGATCAAGTGAAACAATTTCTTCCGCCTCAGCCACCAAACGCTCACCTACAGAAGCCCGACCGCTTCCGAGTATATAGCCCCGCCGACGCTTGTTGACTTGAAAATGGAGATCAATTCGGTCCCCTGGCTTCGCCAAGCTATGGAATCGAACTCCATTAAGGTTGGTCAGATATGAAATGCCTTTTTTGTCAATCGCAGCGAATGCCGCCAATTGTGCCAGCGACTCCACGATCAACATAGAAGGCATATATGGATTAGCCTCTGTAATAAACCACTCACTCCAGGTGACAAGCTTGTACCCCTTCGCCCATTGCGATGTTTCGTACCCAGTCACGCCATCCAGCAGAAGAAACGGGTACCTGTGCGGAAGCACATCCGGGATATGGATTAGCTCTTCACTCACAGGCTTATACCCCCTCCCACTTGCGAACAGCAAGACAGACGTTGTGCCCCCCGAAACCAAAGGAATTGCTAATCGCCGCACGGACCTCGCGTTCCTGATATACATGCGGGACAAAATTTAGTTCAGGGGCTTCAGGGTTGTCGCAATTGAGTGTCGGTGGTACTTTGCTGTGGATCATGCTCTGTACAGTTGCAATTAATTCGACTGCTCCTGCGCCGCCCATTAAATGGCCTGTCATGGATTTAATAGACGATATCGCCAAATGGGCGGCATGCTCCCCGAATACCTTCTGAATGGCATTGATCTCCATACGGTCGTTAAACGGCGTACTTGTACCATGGGCATTGACATAGTCGATTTCCTGCGGTGTCAAGCCACCATCCTGCAGTGCGATGCTGATCGCTTCTGCCGGACCGGAGCCCGAGGGATCTGGAGCCGTGATATGATACGCATCGGTTGTGCATCCGTAACCCGCAACCTCGGCCAAAATGGTGGCCCCGCGGTTCAAGGCATGCTCCAGCTCCTCCAGCACCAAGACCCCTGCTCCTCCACCGATGACAAATCCATCGCGGTCCACATCAAACGGGCGACTGGCCTTCTGCGGCTCTTCATTGCGTCTGGAAAGAGCATGAATATTCGCAAAAGATGCCAAATCAAGCTGACTAAAATTGGCTTCTGCTCCTCCAGCCACCACGACATCAGCCGTGCCGTACTGGATCGTACGTAATGCTTCACCAATGGCATTACTTCCAGTAGCACAAGCCGTAACCACAGCAAACGAAGGCCCCTTGGCTCCGATAGCAATGGATATTTCACCAGGCGCTGAATTAATCATCATCGAGGAAACAAAATAAGGAGAAACCCTTTTGGGGCCAAGCTCTGTTAATTTCCTGTAGTTCTCCTCTATGACGTCGAGGCCGCCTGCTCCAGAGCCGACAATAACCCCCACGCGGCCTGCATTCCGCTCGTCAATCACTAATTTCGATTGCTCGACTGCCTGACGGGCAGCCGCCAAGGCAAATTGGGTGAACTGTGCTACTTTATTAGCTTCCTTCTTGCTCATATATTGCAACGGATCAAAGCCCGTAACCTGTGCGCCAATCTTCGTCGCAATGTCCGCTGTATCAAAAACAGTGACAGGTCCGATACCGCTCTTTCCTTCCAACAGTGAATTCCAGAAATCTGTAAGATTAAGCCCAACCGGCGTCACGACTCCCTGTCCTGTCACCACAACACGTCTTCTCACTGTACCCACGTCCTTCGCTGAAATTAATTCTTGGAAGCCTGTTGCTCGTAGAGAGGAAAGTCGCCATACACATGACTGATTTTCTCATGCACATCCGCAAGATCAGCATATACCTCGACGACCACAAGCTTGTTCTCCTGATACTTTTGCCAAGCAAGCTGAAGTTGTTCCCGGGCCTCCCCCTTGCTCCGGATCGCAAGACTTTCCACAAACTCATACTGTGGAATTTGAATTCCTGTCTTGGCCGCCTCTGAAACAAATGGGAGGGACTGCCCTGAAAGGTGCTTATAATTCATCTGATTTTGCAACCAACCATACCCGCCATTATTGAGTACGAGATAGATTAACGGTATTTGATACTGTACCGCCGTCATAAAATCCGAAAAGAAGAGATTGAACGCACCGTCACCTACAAGTGCTACTACCGGACGTTCTGTTGCTACACTTGCTCCCAGAGCAGCGGCCGCACCGAATCCAAGACTCGTTTGATCACTGGGAACAATCGAAAGAGAGCCTTGGGTGAAGCGAAAATATGGATAAAAGTAGGACCACATATCCTGCAACCCATTCTCTTGAAGAAGCACCAGATTTTCTGGAAATTCCGTCTGAATCATCTCCAGCAGCTCTGGAACGTGGATTCCAGTGGCCTTTTTCAGCTCCTCCAGATAAATGGCTCTGTTAGAAAATGCCTTCTGTTTACAACTTCTGATCGTTTCAAGCCACACTCCATCAGGCTTCTGCCCTAGCCGATCATGCCATTGCTCCACTGCTGCATATCCATCTCCAAGCACTTTGACGCCCCTGTATTCGTGTGCAAAATCCTCCAGCTCGACATTGACTTGAATTAAAGGTGTATCCTCTAGCAAAATATCCCACTCAAACGTAGCCGTTTCTTCCAATCGGCTGCCCAGTGTGATCACCACATCAGATTCCTTCCAGATTTGTCTCAGACTGAGATCTGTATAGAGCCCTGCAACACCACAGAAGAGTTCGTGGTCTTCATCAACTACGCTCCGTCCCGAGGCGGTTGCGAACAAGGCCGCCCCATGTTGGCTAGCGAACACCTCAATTACATCATTTGCAACTGATTTCATTCCGCCTCCGACCAGAATGATAGGCCTGCGAGCAGTCTTGATAATCTCCCATGCCGCATTCAGCTCCCGAAGAGACGGAGAGCACGAAAGCTTTTCCGGTGGGGTAAACTGAAGCCCTGTCAGTACAGGCTGGTCCATCAGGTTTTCGGGTAGTTCAATATAGACCGGGCCTGGAGCACCATTGATCGCCAAAAAGGCTGCCCGCTCCAGCGCCCATACAAGTCGATCCACATGCTCGACACGGTAAGCCCATTTTACGAGCGGCTTCACGAGTGAGATTTGATCTGCCTCCTGAAAGGATCGGGTACCCAGCTTGTCCCCTCCGGTGCCGAGCGCCAAAAGTAAAAGCGGGGCACCAAGGTTCTTCGCTTCCAGCAGCCCCGTGAGTGTATTACTGAGCGCAGGGCCTTTACCTACAACACATACAGACATCTGGTTGGTTGTGAGTGCATAGCCTGCTGCCATGAACACAGCATTACGCTGATCTTTGCACAGAATAAAATCCATACCCGACGAAGGGAGTGACGATACGATTTTGAGATCATCACTTGGTAATCCAAAGAGATGCCGAACCCCAGCCGATGTTAAGTAGCCAATGATGGCATCCCAGGGAAATAAGCTCGCAGTCATACCAAACTCCTCTTTTCCGACAAATATTCTGCGACAATTTCTGAAATCAAAATTGGCTTCGAAACGAGCTTAAAATCGTAAAAAATATAGTTCGACATCGTGCCATAGCCACCAAAGGGCTTATTGCCCTGATCCACATCCTCAAGCGTCTCATTAATGGTCAGCGTATGCTTCTTTCGCAGGACATCCGTCAGGTGATCAGACCCGTATAAGCTGCAGCCCATCGCACGTTCACTGAAATAGCTGGAGGAAATACGCTTGATTAGCTGCTCGTCGTCTCGGTAGCTAACCACGTTGAAGACTGGTGAAAAATACTCAATAATCTCCAAATCCTGATCTAGCTCGCTATATACAATCGTCGGCTCCATCTTTTTCGTACGGAAATCAATGCCACCGCCGTAAATAATAAACTTATCGTTCGTATTAAAATATTCCGAAACCGAATACAGCGTGTCTTTATAGAAAATAGGAGAATAGCTCGCGTTCGGATCATTGTTGGCTCCAAACACCAGTTGGTCAAGCCGCTCAATTAGCAAGTTTTTAAAATTCTCCGTCACATCTTGATGCACCAGAATGATGTCGGGTCCCAGGCAGTCCTGTCCAGAATTGAACAATCTCATTCGAATCACATCGGTAACCGCCAGCTCCAGATCGGCATCAGGTCCAATGATGAAAGGATTTATCCCTTGTCCATAGAAGATGTAGAGTTGCTCTTTTCGGATTTGTTTTTTGATCTTCTCCGCATTGGTATAGCTACCCGTGAACACCACAATATCAGCTGGCATAACTGAATTCTCCAAGAACACCTTCTGGCTAACTTTACGAATACAGATAGGTAATCCATGTACAGCCTGGAGCTTTTCATGCAGCATGTTGACGTACTCGTTTACGTGAGAAGAAGGACGAAAGTCTATATTCTCAACGTAAAGGGATGGAATCAAGAGGTATAATGCATAGGAGTACAAAACGACGTTGGAAGGCATAAATACAGCCATAGATCGTTGCAGGCTTGGCTGATAGGTCTGCACTTCTTGTAAAGCACCTTGAAGTGTGAGGATCGTGGAATCAATTTCTGCATTGGCGGCCCGATAAGATGAAAATTGGGTGAGAATATCCATCACTTCCTGCCGATGCTCAATCAAATAATTAAGGCACTTCAGAATTGCTTCATGCCTTTCCAAAAAAAGCGTGTTTTTTGCCAGTTCCGGATTCATACTCATGGTGCAATCTCCCTTTCCTATATGCAGTTTTTGGTAAATATCTTGTTACACTTTACGAGAAGCAACTTTCTCCAGGGCAATGCGCTCCATCTCCAGCCGATCTACTTTTCCATTGCGATTTAAAGGAAAATGGGCGAGCGGAAGCAGAAGATCGGGAAACATGTATGAAGGTAGTACCCGATTCATCTCTTTGCGGAGTACAGACAAGGCCTGCGAGGATTCGCTTTCGATGAATGCAACAAGCAATGTTCCTTTAGCCTCGTCCTCCAAGGTGATCACGCAGGATCGGTAACCTATCGAACCAATCCGATCCTCGATATAGACCGGAGAGACCATATAGCCCATCCGGTTGACCGTCTTACCGCTGCGGCCAATGACATACAGCATTTCCTCGTCCAGATAGCCCAGATCCCCTGTCTTGAACCAGCCGTCCTGTAGAACGGATTGCGTCAGGTCTGGACGATTCAGGTAACCTTCCATACATCCGGCACTGCGTATCCGCACTTCGCCTACGATACCGTCGGCCTGTTGATTCCCAGCAGCATCTAGTATTTTCAGGTCCACACCAGGTAACGGTTTGCCACAACCTTTCGGATACTCCAGCGTCCCCAGCGTAACGTTGCCCAGTTCAGAAAGTCCGTAACCATTCAGCAGGGGCTGTCCAAATATGTTGTTAAATTTCTCTTCGAGGTCTTGGGTAAGTGGGGAGCCGCCTACGCACCACATGCGTACCGGGGATTCCTTGACCATTTCCAGTTGTTCGGGTTTTCGGCTTAACATACGCAACAAGGTGTAAAAAACAGAGGGGTTAGCGTCTACGACCGTCGCCCGGTCTTTCGTAATACTTGTAATGACGCTCCAGAGGTTTTTAGGATTGCAGATAATTAGAGAACATGAGGTTAACCACCAGGAGAAGATAAGTGAAATACCATAGAAGTGAGAAAACGGTACAACAGGGAGCATATGGTCAGACGGCAGGTAGTTCATGGCATGTATAGAATGCCTGATATTGTCCATGAAGGCTGATCCAGCTTTCACGATTCCCTTGGGTTTTCCCGTCGTACCTGAAGAATACAGAATGAGGGCATCCGATCTCTCGCACCACTTGTTAAAGTCAATGCCATGGATCTCCGGCTCTCCAACCCAATGTGGGTGTACTGCTTCTTCTTGGATTAGATCTTGAATCAGAATAACAGAAGCATGAGAAAGTCCTGGATCGCAATCGGTCAGGATACAGCAGGCACCCGCTTCGTCATAAATTTGAGCTATTTCATCAAGCACGGTCTGCTCGTCCACTACAGTCACCGAAACAGCAATGTTGCACAGGGAGAACAGAGACACAACAAAATAATAAGAATTGGCCGCTTTCAGAATCACTCTGCCTTCTTCAGGAATTCCTCGGAGAGCCAACATACGGGAGAAGATCGTAACATCCCGCTCCAGACGCTCCCTTGTCATAATCCCTTCAGGTGAGATAATACGGCAATCCGTATGCGTAACAAGCACAGCGTTCCCTCCTTACATCCCCGTAATATGGTATCCTGCATCAACATGGATAACTTCTCCCGTAATGCCTCTCGATAAATGGGAAAATAGGAATAACGCCGTATCTCCGACTTCAGACGTATCGACCGTCTTGCGTAGGGGCGTAGTTTCTTCAATATGCTTTAGCATCGTGCTAAAATCCTTAATCCCATAGGCGGCCAAAGTCCGTATGGGACCAGCCGAAATCGCATTTACACGAATGCCGTAAGTACCCAGATCGTTCGACAGATAGCGCATGCTGGCTTCCAGTGAAGCCTTCGCCACACCCATAACGTTGTAATTCTTGATCGCTCGTTCTGCGCCAATATACGTCATGGTGACGATACTTCCACCCTCCGTCATTAGCGGGTAAATTCGTTGGGAAACAGCAGCCAAAGAATAGGCACTGATTTCTTGAGCAATGGCGAATCCCTCGCGAGAAGTGTCGACGAACAGGCCGTCCAAATCCTCAGCCTTAGCATAGGCAACGCTGTGAAAATAACCATGCAGGACGCCTACTTTCTCCTTTAGAAAATCCGCCAGCGCATCCAATTCTTCATTGCTTTGTACATTACAGGGACAGACAATGGACCCCGGAATCGTTTCAACGAGCTTTAGCACCCGATCTGCGACCCTCTCATTTTCGTAAGTAAAAATGAGCCTTGCTCCTTCAGCAGCTAAAGATTGGGCTGTCCCCCAGGCAATACTCCTGTTATTAGCCACGCCCATAATCAAAATGTTCTTACCACTCAGCAGTGCTGCCACAGAAACCACCTTTCTCATTTACATTTTTCAACAAAAAAACAACTTATTTTCGTATGTCTACATATATAGACATATGTAATCTTTTCTGGAATATTATCATGTTAGTTGCCAAAGTTAAACAATCAACGTTTTACGCAGATTCAAGAATTCATCTAAAATTCATAAATATTGACAAGACATAAAATCATCTTATTACTCTCCTTCTTAAAAAGGTCAGGAGAGCACATGATGCATGCTGTCTGTCAGCTCACGAAAACATAATCTGTGCTGCTTCTGTTGGTCTGTGTTCAAATCGGAAGGCATCCATACAAGTGAAAAGGTAGAGAGGCAAAAATGAGGTGACTGTTAAAGCGAGAGTAGTATAAAAATATCATTTTTTGTTAATTATCCCCACAATAGCGACGGACTCAGCAAACTACCGGAAGTGACAACTTCATTTTCACCATCAATGTCCCTTCCGATTTGAACATCCTGATTGATCGGTCTTATTTCATCCGAGTGTGCTGAGAGCTACGCCTTATTTTTCTTTGGAGCCAAAGTATAGCTAAAGGAAACAATAAAATCGATTACCAGAACAATTGCCCATGTACTCATAATGCCTTCCAAGGAAACCGTACGCTGTGGATCATCTACATACACAATGATGGCGAGCAGCAGCGCGTTGCCGATGACCCAACCCAACAGGTGAAGCAACCACCCCGTCCGTTCCTCTTTTGCATGAGCAGCGCCATATTTGCGTTCGGGCTTCGGTCCCTTGCCAAACCAATGAGAGAACCGAACATCTGCCCATTTAATTAACCTATGACCAAATGCCACCGTAATGCCAAGATAGCAAGCCGCCAGGCCAGTAGCGGTCGTAATCTCCATGCCGCTGCTCACCGTGATAAACACCGCAATCAGTAACAGGATATCAATAATAGGAGTACACAGTAAAAGAAGACCACCTAATTTCTTTAAGCCAAACATATATCTTGCGATCAACCCTGCAACAACAAAAACCCAGAATAAAACTTCAGCACTAATAATAAATAAATACATAATAGATAATTCCTTTCAAATTGAAATTGGTATTCCCCTCAGCTATCCCCCTTTCACGCCCACTATCATACAATATTATACATAATATTCCTAGTATATTGTCTATAATTACATAAAAGGAAACAAATAGCCTTTTTTCTACAAAAAAATAGTCTCTGTCAAGTCCATTGTGCCTCATTTACTCAAATTGGATATTTTTCATAATATGCAGCACATTAGACGATGATGATGTAAAATGAAAAAAGATGCACCCGTGTCAATCAGCACGGGTGCATCTTCTTATACTATTGAGCTATCCAATTACGATATGCCCTTCGGGACGACGGTACAACGTCTTGGTCGAACGTGGACGAAGAGCATAAGCAATCGTAAGAGGACCAATTCGACCAATAAACATGGTCACACAAATGATCAGCTTGCCTGCGTCAGACAGCCCTGGCGTCACTCCTACAGACAACCCTACCGTTCCGATTGCGGAAGCCGCCTCAAACGCAAGGGAAAGGAAGGGTGCATCCTCTGTCATTAAGAGCAGCATAACTACAATCGAATATATAAATAGCGCAAGTATAATAATGGTCAGCGCTCGCATCATGATGTCGTTGGGAACCCTATGGCGGAAGAACACAATTTCCTTCTGTCCTCGCATGACGGCCAACAATGCACCCATCATCAGCAGGAAAGTGGTTGTTTTAATTCCACCCCCGGTGGAGCCCGGTGAAGCTCCGATAATCATCAACAGCATGATAAAGAATTGACTGGCCTGCCTCAAGCCGCTGATATCTACTGTGCTTGTTCCTGAGGATCGTGTAGATACGGATTGAAAGACAGAAGCGTACATTTTGCCCTCCCAATTCAGTGAACCCAGGGTACGAGCATTGGTAAACTCAAAAATAAATATGACCAGCGCCCCAAGTACAATAAGCGCACCCGACACACTTAACACCATTTTGGAGTGAAGACTCAGTCTCCGAGTACGGCGAAAATCGAACAGATCACTGAGTACAAGAAAACCTAATCCCCCTGAAATGACAAGCACAGATGCAATCATATTGAACACGAAATCTCCGGCATACCGTTGGAAGCTGCTTCCGAACAGGTCAAATCCCCCGTTATTAAAAAGAGAGACCGCATGGAATATTCCGTAGTATATCGCTTGTCCGACGGGCATCTCCCTCATCCACCGCAAAGCCATGACTACGGCAGCTATCGCTTCAATGGTAAAAGAGAAAATCAGCACCTTGCGAATAATGCGCACAATTCCTTCCATGCTGTCGGCATTAATCGCTTCCTTTAGCAGCAGCCGATCCTTCAACGATAGCCGTCGCCCCAGCAGCAATGCAAACAAGGTCGCCAGGGTCATAAAACCCAGACCGCCCAGTTGCATCAGCACCATGATGACCGTTTCTCCAAACATCGTATAAGTTGAATTAACGTCTACTACGACTAATCCGGTGACACAAGCAGCGGACACGGACGTAAACAGTGAATCAATCCAATGCGGAACATGTCCACTATGATTGGAAATAGGAAGCATTAGCAGCAAAGTGCCCAATGCAATAATCAGCAAGTATCCGATAACCAATATAAAAGGAGGCGACGCAAACCGGGCAAGCTTGACGCTGCGTTTCATTAGAAGTCTTCTCTCCATCCGTTCTTATGAAAAAGAGGAACAAGACACGGGAAGCCCGGCTGATCCTCTATATTCATAATGTTATGTTATTCTACCGTACGGTTACGCATATGCGGGAAAAGCAGCACATCGCGAATGGAAGGAGCATCCGTCAGCAACATGACCAAGCGGTCGATGCCGATGCCCAGTCCGCCTGTTGGCGGCATACCGTATTCCAAGGCACGGATAAAATCATCATCCATTTCATGAGCCTCGTCATTGCCATGCTCACGTTCCAGCAATTGTGCTTCAAAACGCTGGCGTTGGTCAATCGGATCATTCAGCTCGGTGAATGCGTTGGCATGCTCACGAGCTACAACAAACAACTCGAAGCGATCCGTAAAGCGTGGATCTTGTTCGTTTCTCTTCGCCAGTGGCGAGATTTCAACTGGATGCCCCGTAATAAAGGTCGGTTGAATAAGTGTTTCCTCTACGAATTGTTCGAAGAAGGCGTTCAGGATATGTCCAAAGGTCATATGCGGCTCTACCGGCACTTTATGCTCTTTCGCAAGGCGATGAGCTTCTTCATTGCTCAATTGCGCGCCAAAATCCACGCCTGTTACTTCTTTAACAGCATCGACCATAGATACCCTGCGCCATTGCGGCGTCAGGTCCACTTCCTGGCCCTGATAATGAATGCGCTGTGTACCAAGCACTTCTTGTGCAATGTGAGCCACCATGTTTTCCGTCAATTGCATGATATCCTGGTAGTCAGCATACGCTTCATACAGCTCAATCATCGTGAACTCAGGGTTATGGCGAGTGGAAATACCTTCATTACGGTAAACGCGACCAATCTCATATACTTTCTCCAATCCGCCGACAATCAGTCGTTTCAGATGAAGTTCAATGGCTATACGCATATATAACTGCATGTCCAGTGCATTATGATGTGTAATAAACGGCTTGGCCGCCGCCCCACCTGCGATGGAATGCAGTGTTGGCGTTTCAACCTCCAAATAACCGAGCGAGTCCAGATAACGGCGCATGGATTGAATAATACGGGAACGTGTAATGAACGTTTTTTGTACTTCCGGATTCATAACCAGATCGACATAGCGCTGACGGTAGCGCAGCTCAACATCCTTCAGACCATGATATTTCTCCGGCAACGGGTACAACGATTTGGACAATACCTCAAGGTCCAGCACCTTAATGGTGGTCTCGCCTGTTTTGGTCTTGAACAGTACGCCTTTAATCCCCACAATGTCGCCCAAATCCAAAATACCGAATGCTTTGTATTTGGCTTCCGGCACGGTATCTTGACGAACATAGATTTGAATACGTCCACTGAGATCCTGCACATGGGCAAAGCTGGCTTTCCCCATAACCCGTTTGGCCATAATACGGCCTGCAATGCTAATTTCAATATTCTTTTCTTCCAGTTCTTCCTTAGTCAGACTGTCATACTTGCTTAGCAGTACACCCGCCTCAGCTGTGCGTATGTATTTACGACCAAAAGGGTCAATGCCCAACGAGCGAAGCTCGTCCAATTTGGCGCGGCGAATTTGCAGCAGTTCGCTTAGTTCCTCACGATTTTCTTGAGGTTCCTGGTTAGTAGTTTCATCCGACATGGTGCTAAATCAGCTCCTTCAATATGAATAGACGGGCCGGGGTCCGTCCGGGTGTGAGAAAAAAAGCTTCCCCAAGGAAGCTTTTACATTCAATTCCAAAGTCCGTGTCTTATTTTTTGATATCCACGATTTTATATTGTATAACGCCTGCTGGAACGGTAACATCCACAACAGTTCCTTTTTTCTTACCAAGCATTGCCTTGCCAAGCGGACTTTCATTGGAGATTTTATTCTGGAGCGGGTCCGATTCAGCTGAACCTACGATCGCATACTCTGTAACATCTCCGAATTCCATATCCTCAACGGTCACGGTTGCGCCTACTCCCACAACATCGGTTTCAATTTCATCACTATTGATAATGCGGGCATTGCGTAGCATTTTTTCCAGTGTAATGACACGACCTTCAATGAAAGCCTGCTCATTCTTCGCATCCTCATACTCGGAGTTTTCACTGATATCCCCGTATCCGATAGCTACCTTAATCCGTTCCGCCACTTCACGGCGTTTGACAGACTTTAAGTTCTCAAGCTCATCTTCGAGCTTTCTAAGACCTTCCTGTGTCAGAATGACTTCTTTATCGCTCATCTTAACCGATTCTCCTGTCATGGGAAAAGTTTAAAAGTGCATCGGAATGCACGCTTTCAAAACATAATATGCCACTCTGAGGGAATGAGAACATTTCCTGCTGTTGTCTTGAGAGCTGCATACAATTTGTAGCATACATCAAGATTTTATACTGAACGATTATAGGGCAAGTAATTGGAAAAGTCAATCACATACAAAGGCAGAAACAGCTTCCTTATTGCGCAATGGCGGCAGGAGAAATAGCCCCTGTGGAATGTTCATCATTTTCTACCGTGTGTAGTCCGGATACAAAGCCATCCAAAATACGTACCATATCATCACGTTTTGTTTCTTCCATAACAACGTCCTTAATGCGTGCAGAGCCTCTAAGTCCTTTAAGGTACCAGGCCAGATGCTTACGCATTTCGCGGACAGCCACAGCTTCACCCTTCAATGCCACCAGACGGTCCATATGCAGAATGGCAATGCGGATTTTTTCTTCCGGTGAAGGATCAGGCAAAAGCTCACCTGTCTGCAAATACTCAATCGTACGGTACAGCATCCAAGGATTACCCAGAGCGCCGCGTCCGATCATAACACCGTCACAGTTGGTCAAATCCAGCATCCGGCGGGCATCTTCCGGTGATGCCACGTCCCCGTTTCCGATTACAGGAATGGAAACTGCTTCTTTAACTTCTTTTATAATATCCCAGTTCGCATGTCCCGTATA
Source organism: Paenibacillus sp. LT-B23 (assembly GCF_059417685.1). Taxonomy (NCBI): domain Bacteria; kingdom Bacillati; phylum Bacillota; class Bacilli; order Caryophanales; family Paenibacillaceae; genus Paenibacillus; species Paenibacillus sp. LT-B23. Next base: position 38,156 of record NZ_JBSQBM010000025.1, read on the forward strand.
CAATTGCTCCCGTGTACGGCCATGTACGCTGACAGCCTGACCTCCGGCACGTTCTACGGCACGGGCGTTCTCTACGGCATAAATATGCTCGCTGTCCCATCCAATACGCATTTTCACGGTAACAGGTTTGCTAACGGATTCCACGACTGCGGATACCATTTCATAAATTTTATTCGGATCAAGCAACCAGCGGGCACCCGCATCACATTTGGTTACCTTGGGAACCGGGCAGCCCATATTGATGTCAATAATATCTGCGTTCGTCTCCTGATCCACGACCTTAGCCGCTTCCACCAAGGATTCACGGTCTCCCCCGAAAATTTGCAGACTGAGCGGCTTCTCGCGCTCATCTACGAACAGCATCTCACGTGTGCGCTTGTTACCGTGAATGATTGCCTTGTCACTAACCATTTCTGCACATACCAAGCCTGTGCCAAATTCCTTGGCAATTAGACGGAAAGCAGGATTACACACGCCCGCCATCGGAGCCAGCACGACCTGGTTTTTCATTTCAATACCGCCGATTTTCAACATATCTGTTCACTCCTTTATTCCTTCTTTTATATCGTACACTTATCGTCATTCCGTCAGTTCCCGGACTTCAATTTCTAGCGTTTGGGCAATAATGTCCAACATGTCAGGCTCTATTGTTCGGTTGCCCCGTTCCACAGCACCCAGTATGGCCAACGATATGCCAGTTCGCTCAGCCAACTCCTGCTGCGTAAATCCTTTTAGCTTCCGAAAGGCGCGAAGCCGTTGTGCCAACTGCATGTTTTCCAAAACTGTATGCCGTCCTTTCCATCCAATGATTTCAATGCGGTATGCACGATACTGTACAGTCCGGATGGATCTTGGTTCGGAACGATATCAGCCAATGGGACAAGCACAAAAGCACGCTCCAGCATGCGGGGATGAGGAAGCTCCAAATCCGGTGTAGCGAGCTCCACCGCTTCCATCCATAACAAATCCAAATCAATGGTGCGCGGACCGTTAGGAATATGTCTTACTCGACCCAGACGGCTCTCTACTTCTAACATGAAGGTCAGAAGCTCCTCTGGAGCAAGTATTGTGGATATGGCTGCTGTCATATTCAAAAAAGAAGGCTGATCCAGATACCCAACAGGCTCTGTTTCGTACAGGCTGGAGCAACGCAGCACCCGTATACCCGGATGTTCGTCCAGCGCCGTGATGGCTTCATACAGAGTATGCTCACGATCCCCCAAATTAGCCCCTAAAGCAATATAAGCCTCTGATGCCTCAGAGGTCGAATGTGCGTTCATGTACCGTTCCTACTTTCTTGCGCGATAAAGCTCAACCGTCACGCCCTCAAAATGAATATCGAACGGCGGATGCGGCTTCGTGACTTTGACAGTCAGTGCATTGACACTAGTATAAGTGTCCAGTAAGGAAGATGCAATACGTTCGCCCAAAGCTTCAATCAATTGGTAAGATTCCTTTTCTACAATATCTTTAACGGTGTAATGCACCTCAGCGTAATTAACCGTTTTGTCCAATGCGTCTTGCTCGCCCGCCTCACGCAGATCAAGCTCCAGTTCCAAATCAATGTAGAAACGCTGTCCCAGCTTACGCTCCTCGGGGAAAACGCCATGATAGCCGTAATACTCCATACGATGCAAAACCATTTTATCCATCAGTGATAGACTCCTCTTTTTTATTTAAATTTTTTCTATATAAGCCGAACTAAGATGTACACGAGGTGCCACTACGCGGTCGGATTCTATTCTTTAGTTCATCTTGCATAGTAAATTCCTCTAAAAATACGGGGACTTTATGCTGGTAGTAGCGTAATGAAGGATTTGAATCCGAAGAAGCGTAGCGCTCGCCTGAAAGCTTTTCAAAGAAAAGCTACATCGTAAGCATATACCTAACGGGATTCTTACAGCCAAATGTTTTACCAATTCAAAGAATCCCGTTGCAACAGCGATCGCAGGATCAAATCATTCATGCAGCGTCTTCTAACCATCATAACTCCGTGCATTTTTAGACCCATACACCATCGCATCACACATCCGCACCGTGCGTTTGATTTGCGCAACATCATGTACACGCACAATCTGACAGCCTTGGGCAATGCCAAAGGCGACAGTAGTCGCTGTGCCCTCAACCACATCATCCACAGGCAAATCCAGCGCTGTACGGATAAATCTTTTGCGTGACGTCGCTAATAACAGCGGATAACCCAACTGACTTAGCGTATCCAGAGAAGTCATAGCATGAATATTTTCGTTGTAATCTTTGGCAAACCCGATGCCGGGATCTAAAATGATCTGTTCCGCACGTACACCCGCATCCAGCGCCAATCGGATACTTTCTTTTAAATCATCAATCATATCAGGTATTAAATCGCTATAGTTACGGTCATGACGATTATGCATTAAAATGACTGGACAATCGAATTGTGAAGCTACATGTGCCATGTCAGGATCTGCCTTAAATCCCCACACATCATTGATGATATGCGCACCCGCTTCAAGGGCCTGTCGGGCTACTTCAGCTTTGTAAGTATCCACGGACAATGGAATGTGAGGAGCAATACGGTGAATAGCCTGTACTACCGGAATGACACGGGCCAGCTCTTCTTCCACACCTACCGGATCATGCCCCGGCCGGGTAGACTCCCCGCCAATATCAATAATATCGGCTCCATCCTCCACCAGCTTCAAGGCATGTAAAACAGCAATTTCCAGACTATTGTGCAATCCGCCATCGGAAAATGAATCCGGGGTCACGTTCAGTATACCCATCACCTGAGTGGCATTTCCGAGCGTAAGCTCGGCATCGCCCATCTGATAGCTTCGTCGGTAAATGGTCGGTATATTCAATTTATCCCTGCTTTCTCTCTGTAATCATGTAACAGCAGAGCGGTTATGGAACCGGTCTGTGTCCAGGCATCGGATAACCGGTGCGTCGTTCCATCCGGCTCCAGCAACAGGTTCACAGGCCGGATTTCCTGTATGGAATTCGTCATAAATATTTCATCAGCCAGTCGCAGCTCGTCCCAACCGTATAGACCCTGCTCACAGTGGATACCTCTCGCTTGCGCCAGCTCTAGAATGAGTCCACGTGTAATCCCTGACAGGATACCTGTGGACAGGTCTGGGGTGTACAGCGTACCGTTTCGGACAAAAAACAGGTTGCTGACCATTCCTTCTGCCAGGAAACCGTCTGCCGTAAGCATCATACCTTCAGCCTTATGCTGGACGGCAGTGACGTACTGCTGAAGCTCTCGCTTGGCGAGAATGTTATTCATATAATGGAGCGACTTTAAACGAATCTCGCCCTCGGGCGTGTTTCTCGGAGTTCGCAACAACTGAAGCGCCGATACGGCAGTCGTTCCCATAGCTTCTATATGCGTAGCGGGTAGCGGCTTGGCGAACAAAATATGGTTAGGGCGCGTATAGTCACCAGACGGCAAGCCGAGTATCTCTTCGCCCGCTGACACGGTGTAGCGGATATATGCTTCGTTCAGACCATTCGCGGCCATCAGACTGTGGATATGCGCGGTAAGCTGGTTCTTGTCCGGTTGAAAAGGAATGCCCAGCATCTGGCAGCCCTCTGCCAGTCTGTGCAAATGACGATCGAGCAGGAACGGAACTCCCTTGTAGGTACGGAAGGTCTCAAACAGGCCCATTCCGTACAAAAAGCCGTGATCACTTACGTGAATCACGGCATCTGCGGCTTCCGTGAGGGCGCCATTGATTCCGATGTATTTCATGAATCAGACGCCTACCTTGCGTTTCAGGAAATTGCGTAGCAGTTGATGCCCGTAGTCCGTAATGATGGACTCGGGATGGAACTGAACTCCTTCCACGGCAAACTCTTTATGCCGCAAGCCCATAATTTCACCTTCCGCAGTTTCAGCAGTAATTTCCAGGCATTCAGGCAGACTCTCGCGTTCCACCAGCAAAGAATGATACCGGGTCGCTGTAAACGGGGAAGGCAAGCCTTCAAATACCGATGTATTATGGTGGAGAATCGGTGATGTTTTGCCGTGCATGAGTCGTTCAGCCCGGATGACATGACCGCCAAACGCCTGTCCGATGGCCTGGTGACCGAGACAAACGCCGAAGATCGGAATCCGTCCTTTAAAGTGGCTAATCACGTCCAGCGATATTCCCGCCTCATTCGGCGTGCATGGACCCGGTGAAATCAGAATATGCTCCGGCGCCAACTCTTCTATGCCTTTCAGATCAATCTCATCGTTCCGTCTTACGGTTACTTCCTCGCCTAGCTCACCCAAATACTGAACAAGATTGTACGTAAACGAATCATAGTTATCAATCACCAAAATCATACGACTCACCCTCCTGTGATACCGCTTTTGCTCAAAGCGGCTTCTTCTTCACCACATTGTACTGCCTTCATGACGGCTCTTGCCTTATTTCGGCACTCGCGATATTCCCTGTACGGGTCTGAGTCAATGACAATGCCTGCACCTGCCTGTAAATAGGCCGTGCTGCCTCTGACAGCTAGTGTTCTTATTATAATATTTAATTCCATATTGCCGTTATAGTCAATCCATCCCATGGACCCTGTATAAGGACCACGCCGAACAGGCTCTAATTCTTCAATAATTTCCATAGTACGCACCTTGGGCGCTCCGGTAATGGTTCCCCCCGGAAAGGTAGCAGCAATCACATCTAAAGCGGTACGACCCGCGGCCAGCTTACCCTCTACTTGAGAAACGAGATGCATCACGTGCGAATAGTACTCGACAGTCAGCAACTCTGGCACATGAACCGTTCCGTATTCAGCAATCCGGCCGATATCATTACGTTCCAGATCGACGAGCATAATATGCTCGGCGCGCTCTTTTTCGCTCGATAGCAGCTCGGCAGCCATGGCAGTATCCTCTTCCGGTGTGAGTCCTCGCCTTCTCGTACCTGCAATGGGACGTGCGCTGACGCGTCCATCCTCCAGCTTTACCAGTAATTCCGGCGAACCGCTGACGATTCGTAAATCCGGCATCCGCAGCAGGCCCATGTAAGGGGAAGGGTTCAGCAGGCGAAGCCACTCATAGATATCCTCAGGTTGGGCTGCCAGCGTACGTTGCTGACGAATCGACAGGTTCACCTGAAACACGTCACCTTGTGCAATGTATTCCTGCACGCGCTTTACAGCGTGTTCAAAATCCTTTTGGTTGAAAGCTGCTTTCCAGCCTTCTGCTTCATGATGAGCAAAGAACAGCTCTTCTTCGGCAAGCCTTGCGCAACGGCGAATATAAGCAGGATCAGATGCTCCGGCTTGTATGATGTTTTCCCACTGGGTCAGCATACGCTCTGCACGCTGGACAGCTTCTGCGTAATATTCGGAAAGTATGGCTTTCTGCTGATCCAAAGCGACATCATCGACACTGGCGGTGTTACTACTGACGGTATCCAAGTGAACAGGTGCGGGCGTATGAATAGCGCAATAAATACGACCTTCCTCATGATCATAGATCCATAGCTCGTTCACTTGCATCCATACATAGTCCGGTATGCCTGTATCGTCTGCTGCCTGTATTGGTAGGCGCTCCAGTGAGCGAGCTACATCGTAGCCGAAATAACCAGCAAAGCCTCCAGTGAAAAAGGGAATACCCGGTACGCGCGGCGCACGGTAGGAAGCGATCCAGTCGTTCATAACTGTCAGGGGCTGACCTTGTATGAGATCACGCTTGCCGCTTTTTAGATTGGTCCAGACTGCCTGTTCCCCTTTACCTTCCAATAAAGCAACCGGATTTAAGGCCAGATAGGTGTATCTCCCGCCTTTAGCGCTCTCCAGTAAAAAGGCATAAGGTGACGAATCCTCCCATGCCCTCTGCCATGATAACGGTAAACCGTCAGCAGGTAATTGATACTCAGCAATATATGGGAGTATACTCCATCCTTCCTTTTGCCAGACCTGCCACTGTTCCTCCGTTACTCTAGCTGTCGATTTCATGCGTGTGCTTCCCCTTCCCTTACTTTGCGCAAAGTTCTGTATGCTAATTTTTAAAAAGAATCCCCCACCCCCCTGACAACAGGGAAATGAGGGACTCCTTACATATAGTATACACAATTACGACGTAATTACAGTTCGAAATTATACAGTGGCGTACTCAGGTAACGTTCACCATTACTTGGAATGATGACAACAATACGCTTGCCTTTGCCCAATTCTTTAGCCAGTTTCAAAGCTGCATGAACAGCCGCACCGGAGGAAATACCTGACAAGATGCCTTCTGCCTTGGCTACTGTACGCGCAACTTCGAAAGCTTCATCGTTTTCTACATGAATAATTTCATCATAGATGTCCCGGTTCAAAATTTCAGGAATGAAGTTGGCACCAATTCCTTGAATTTTGTGGGGCCCTGGCTTACCACCAGCCAAGATTGGAGAAGCAGCCGGTTCTACAGCAACGATTTTGATTTCAGGGAATTCTTTCTTAAGCACTTCCCCTGCACCAGAAATAGTACCGCCTGTACCAATCCCTGCTACAAAACCGTCCAAGCTGCCGCCGATGGAGCGAATGGCTTCCACGATCTCAGGACCTGTCGTTTCACGGTGAATTTTGGTATTGGCTTTGTTCTTGAACTGCTCGGCAGCAAAATACTCCGGATTCTCACTCAGCAGCTCTTCCATTTTCTTAACAGATCCGTTCATGCCTTCCGATCCGGGTGTCAGCACAAGTTCTGCTCCGTAAGCACGCAACAAGTTGCGACGCTCCAAACTCATTGTTTCTGGCATAACGATTACTGCCTTGTAGCCCTTCGCGGCTGCAACCATGGCCAAGCCGATTCCTGTATTACCGCTGGTAGCTTCAATAATCGTACCGCCTGGTTTGAGCAGTCCTTCACGTTCGGCCTCTTCCACCATACTAATCGCGATGCGGTCTTTTACACTGGACCCCGGGTTCTGGTATTCCAGTTTCAAATAAATTTCTGCGCTATCTTCGGGTACGATCCGGTTAAGACGGACGAGAGGGGTCTCCCCGATAAGTTCGGTAACGTTATTGACGACTTTAGCCATGATAAGTTCCTCCCTGACATTGAATGTTATATTAATTTTTTGCAGAATCACATTGTTAATATCCTGATTTTAATTTCCGATAAAAAAGGTGGGTTTTCCATGATAATCATAACAATCTTCAAATCCATTGTCAATACGAGCCATAAAAAACACGATGCCTCCAGCTCTGATTTCCAGCATCGCGCTTCCTTCAAATCAAGGATCGCTCACTCTGTTTATAGAGAAATGGATGGCATATCTTTTCCGGGCAAAATCCGTACCCCGTATTTATCACGCAGGCTTTTCTCTACCTCTTCCAGAGGAGCAGCTTGAGCGAGTGCAAGCGAGCGACGAATTTGCTGTCGAATCTGTTGTTCGTTCGTGGGAGCTTCCAGGCGGATATCCTGTACAAAAATGACGGCATAACCCTCGTTAACCGCGATGGGACCAGCAACATCACCGGAACTTAGCTCTCTCGCTGCCTTCATAATCTCTTGCGGCTGAAAAGGATCATACTCATCCACCCATCCCAGCTGTCCGCTTTTGTCTTTGCCGAAAAGATAACTGGAATGTTCTTGAAGCAGTGTATCAAAGCTTTCTCCCTGCTTGACCCGTTCCAGCAGCATCTCAGCTTCCTCCGCTTGGGTCGCGTATATAGCTGCCAGCTTGATCTGCTTGCCGACTGCAAATTCCTCCGGGTGCTGCTTCCAGTACTGGTCAATATCAGCTTCCTGAACCTGAATACCCTGTGTGGCTATTTTCTCCAACCCAATCCGGTATTCCGCCTCACTCCGCAAATCATCCGGATTTAAGCCAAACTGTTGCTGCATTTCCTCAAAATAGGCGCGATCCGAAGCATACCCTTTGCTATCTTGCTCCAAAACCTGCTGCAAATCCTCTTGGGTAACCTTGATACCGAGACGCCCAGCCTCCGCCTCCACAACTTTGCGGTTTAGCATTTGTAACAGTGTAGTGGCTCCATAGCGTTTTTTCAGCTCCGCAATCCACTGCTCCTCCGATATGCCTTCCTGACCCATCTCCGCCACAGCATGATCGCCGTCGCCCTTGGTTACATCACCCGGCTTTAACAGCCCGCGAAGCATGATAAGACCACCCAAGGCGGCGACACTGACGGTCAGGATAATGACAGCCGTCCATAATCCTTTCTCCCGTGTAGTCATCGCTCGCACCGCCCATCCGGTTAGGCTTTGACTTGATCTAACAGATTTTGCAATTCGTCTTTATTAAACTGATAAGCCTCATTACAGAAATGGCACACGACCTCGGCCTGTCCCTCTTCCTCAATCAGCTGCTCCAATTCGCTTTCTCCCAAGCTGATCAATGTTTTTTCCACACGCTCTCGCGAGCATTCACATTGAAAATGAATATCCATTTCGTCGAGAACCCGAACGTCCGGCAGCATCCAGCGCAGCATTTCATCAAGCTCCAAACCCTGATCCAACAGAGCTGTAACTGGCGGAATGGAGCCGACTGCATTTTCGATGGCCGTAATCTCATCATCATCCAAGCCCGGAAGCAATTGAATAATAAATCCGCCTGCCACGATAACCGAGTTATCGGTATCCACCAGCACGCCTAAACCCACTGCTGAAGGTGTCTGCTCCGATTTAGCAAAATAATAGGTGAAGTCCTCACCCAGCTCGCCGGAAATAATCGGGGTACTGCCCCGATAGGGTTCTTTTAACCCCAAATCCTTGATGATATGAATAAAACCCTCTGTTCCGACAGCACCTGCTACATCCAGTTTGCCCATACTATTACTCGGCAAATGTACATGCGGCTCGGACACATAGCCCCGCACCTCACCTACAGCGTTGGCATCAACGACGATTTGTCCGATTGGACCGTCACCTTTAACTTGAACAGTCAGTCGTTCTTTACCTTTTAACATAGAACCCATAATGGCACCCGCTGTAAGCGTTCGTCCCAAAGCAGCGGTGGCGGTAGGATACGTATCATGTCTTCTCCGCAGTTCCTCCACCAGTTCTGTTGTCCGAACCGCAAAGGCTCTGACCCTTCCATCCATAGCTGTACCACGAATAAGTCGATCCTGTTTCTTTTCCATATTGAGTTCCTCCCCTATTCTCAGAGCAGCTATATGCTGTTATTTTCGTTAGTAAGTGTTCCCGCATAACTACAAAGCATGATTTTCTGCTATATAAATAACCTGTATCTACAGATCACGCGAATCGTTCAAAAACGTAACATATTTCAGTATAGACGAAAAACGCCGCCAATCCAAACCGGTTTCATCTCCGGCTGGCCTCGGCGGCAGCTTATATCTATTTTTTATTCAGCGTTACGTTGGTAAATGATACGCAATCCTTCCAGCGTCAACATCGGCAACACTTTCTGAATGCTCCGTGTCTCCGAGGCAATTAACTCGGCAAGACCTCCGGTAGCAATAACCGTAGGCTCTGCCTGCATTTCCTCCTTGATGCGCTCCACAATACCGTCCACTTGCCCTGCATAACCGAAAATGATCCCCGCTTGCATAGCATGAACCGTATTGCGGCCGATGACCTTCTTGGGTTTTTCCAGTTCAATGCGAGGCAGCTTGGAAGCTCGTTGATACAGCGCCTCCGTCGATATCCCGATACCCGGCACAATGACTCCACCCAGGTAGTTTCCCTTGTCATCAATACAATCAAACGTCGTCGCTGTTCCAAAATCCACCACAACCAGAGGACCGCCATACCGCTCGACAGCAGCAACCGCGTTCACGATCCGGTCAGCCCCTACTTCCCGCGGATTTTCATAACGTAGATTAAGACCGGTCTTGATTCCCGGTCCGACGATGAGGGGTGTTCTGCCTATGTATTTGTCGCACATTTCCTCCAACACATGAACCAGCGGTGGAACGACTGAGGAGATAATGACCCCTTTAATATCATCCTTCAATACACCGCCCATACTAAAAAGATTATGTATGAGCACGCCATATTCATCTGCGGTAGCCTGTCTGGAGGTGCTGATCCGGTAATGATGCAGCAGCTCTCGCCCCTGATACATCCCCAGCACAATATTGGTATTGCCCACATCCACTACAAGAATCAATCGGTGTCACCTATCTTTCTTTGCGTTAAGGTCAAGGCTGATATCCAGATTATGAAAAGAGTACGTCAGCCTGCCTACAGAAATCACATCTACGCCGCTCTCAGCCATCGCACGCACCGTATCCAGCGATACATTGCCTGAGGCTTCCGTTTTGACATGTGGAGCTTGTTCCCGAATGAAACGAACTGCTTCCTTCAGGTCCTGAACGGACATGTTATCCAGCATAATAATATCCGCTCCGGCATTCAGCGCTTCCTGAACTTGTTCCATATTTTCCGTCTCTACTTCAATCGTCATCGTGTGCGGAATATGGGTACGAGCCCGGGTCACGGCCTGTATAATCCCACCCGCACCCTTGATATGATTATCCTTAATCATAACGGCATCGTACAAGCCAAACCGATGATTGGAACCGCCACCCACACGAACAGCGTATTTTTCAAGCAACCGATGCCCTGGTGTTGTTTTCCGTGTGTCCACCAAGCGTGTCGTGAGTCCATGAAGCTGATCAACAAAGGATTTGGTTCGCGTCGCAATGCCCGACATCCGCTGAATCAAGTTTAGAGCCAAACGTTCTCCCGTCAGAATCGCATGGGTACTCCCTGTCACTTCTGCCAAAACAGTTCCCTGCTCAATCCACTGCCCATCAGTCACCAGTGGAGTGAATGACAGCGAGGGGTCTACGACCCGAAATACGAGTTCTGCCACGGGCAAGCCCGCAACAACGCCAGACTCCTTGGCATGGATTACCGCCTTGGATTGGTGATTCGGCTCGATGGTCCAGCGCGTGGTCACATCACCCGATCCTGTATCTTCTCGCAGCCAGCTGCGAATTTGTGCTGTCAGTTCTTCCTGATACCCGCTGAATTCTCCGTAGTGCTCGCTGTTAGATGTCATGAATGTACTCCTCCGTTATCCCTTGCTCACGTCGCTGCTGGACATGCTTGCGCCATACGCCATCGTCTGCTACAGGGAAATCCTCACGGTAATGTGCTCCCCTGCTTTCCTCACGCAGCAACGCCCCATCCGTGACCAGCAAACCACAGGTGAGCAAATTGGCAAACTCAATCTCTTCCCGGCTGGTCAGGGCAGCGCTGAAAACGGATAACTGCCCCCGTAGCTGGTCCAGTGCTGCTTGTAACCCCTCCCCATTCCGACGGACTCCGGCATAATGAACCATTGTTTCTTGCAGCTTGAGCTGCTGCTCTATGATAGACGAAGCCAGAGAGTCCACGCGGTTGTCATCGTAGGATATCAGCGTATGACCGGCCAGCGGCGGTAAAGAATGTAACCGCTCGACAATCCTGCTGCCGAATACGACCGCCTCAGATAACGAATTACTCGCCAAACGATTGGCCCCGTGTACACCGGTGGAAGACACCTCCCCACATGCGAACAGGCGTGCAAGGGTGGTTTCTCCATGCAAATTAGTCTGGACGCCGCCCATCATATAATGCGCAGCGGGAGCTATGGGAATCCAGTCCGCCGTTATATCCAAACCATGGGAAAGGCATGTCCGATAAATGGTTGGAAACCGTTGCTTGATCCGTTCAGAAGGCTCATGTGTAATATCCAGATATACAAACGCAGCCTGCGTACGTTCCATCTCATGAACGATGGCGCGAGCTACAATATCCCTTGGTGCAAGTTCCTGCCGGGAATCATACTGCTCCATGAAACGCTCTCCATGAATATTGCGCAGCACTGCCCCCTCGCCCCGCACGGCTTCGGAAATCAGAAATCTTGGAGCACCCGGATGGCACAGCGCTGTCGGATGAAACTGTATAAATTCCATATCCCGCACAGCTGCCCCGGCGCGATATGCCATAGCAACCCCGTCCCCGGTCGCGATATCCGGATTGGTCGTATATCGAAATAATTGTCCACCGCCCCCGGAGCATAAAATCGTTGCATTCGCAGTGACATATAATCGTTCGCCATTCGGCTTTTGAACGAGAGCGCCGATGCACTCGCCATGCTCGGTCATCAGGTCAATCACCATATGCTCGTTCCACACCTCGATAGCGGGATGATCAGCGACCTTCTCTGACAATGCACGAACAATTTCATAGCCAGTGGCATCCCCATTTGCGTGCAAGATGCGCCGATGGCTATGTGCGCCTTCCTGTGTCAGCGCAAGCTCGCCATTCTCCCGGTCAAAGGCCGTCCCTAAACGTATTAATTCCTGTACACCGCCTGGCCCCTCATGAACAAGGGCCCTGACCGCTTCCAGTTCACACAGACCTGCACCTGCAATCAGAGTATCTTGAATATGATAAGCGGGTGCATCCTCAGCCGAAGTGACAGCGGCGATGCCGCCTTGCGCATACTTGGTGTTGCTTTCCAACAATGCCTTCTTGGTAATTAGCAACACCCGCCGATTCTCCGCAGCCTTAATGGCCGTGTATAAACCCGCAATGCCGGAGCCGATAATCATCACGTCGGCTTCAAATTTGGGCAATTCCGCTACGTCAAAATCAACCAGATATCTTGGAATCATGCCTTCACCTGTTTCACAGAGAATAGCGCACACCATAGGTTGTACAGTATGCGCTCACGGTATATGTTCAAAAAAATTGAAAGTCGATTACAGCGGCAGAAAGCTTTTATAGTCAAGCACACAAACAGCCGTTTATTTATCAATAAATGTACACAACGTTCCTCCGTCTGTCAAATCACCTCAGCTATATCTCCAGTATTTTAAAAAGCTCCGAAAAACCAATAGTTACTGGTTTTCCGGAGCTTGCATATACGCTTATTCAACTGTCAACCTGATAATCAGGTTGTTGTCGGTGGAGTACCACCAGAGTTGCCCGAATTATTACCGCCCTCTGGCTTTTGCAGATTAGGAATATCATTCGGTTGATCCGTTGTATTCTTTGGCTCGTCATCCTTGCCTTGAATACGTACACGAACGTCTCCGATGTTGTCGATCACAGGCTCACCATTTTCCGGTGTACCTTCTCCCTCATTCGTGCTGCCGTCCAAAGAACCTGTCTCGATCAAACGTTTAATTTGCTCAAGCTCCAGGGTTTCTTCTACCAGCAAGGTTTGGGCGATCAAATGAACCTCTTTGGAATACTTCGTCAGGAGTTCTCTGGCACGCTCATAAGACTCAGTGATGAAACGGTTCATCTCCTGGTCAATCTGATAAGCGATCTGATCACTGTAGTTCTGCTCATGACCGATATCCCGTCCAAGGAATACCTGGCCTTGCGAAGTGCCGAACTGCATTGGACCGAGCTTCTCACTCATACCGTATTCCACGATCATGCTGCGTGCGATGCTTGTTGCTTGTTGGAAGTCACTGTAGGCACCTGTTCCGATTTCACCAATAAACAGTTCCTCGGATACGCGTCCACCCAGCAAACCAGTGATTTTGTCCAGCAATTCCTGCTTGGTCGTCAGCATGCGATCTTCCTTCGGAAGCATGATGACATATCCGCCTGCGCGTCCACGTGGAATAATCGTTACCTTGTGAACCATGTCGGCATTTTCCAAGAAGAAGCCGATAATCGTATGGCCTGCTTCGTGATAAGCTACAATCCGTTTCTCGCGGTCACTGATTACGCGGCTGCGTTTTTCTGTACCTACGATAACACGGTCGATCGCTTCATCCACTTCTCGCATCGAAATATCTTTACGGTTACGACGGGCTGCCAACAACGCAGCTTCGTTCAACAGGTTTTCCAGATCAGCGCCTGTAAAGCCTGTTGTACGCTTCGCGATAACATCCATTTTAACATCTTTAGTTAATGGCTTGTTGCGTGCATGTACAAACAATACAGCTTCGCGGCCTTTAACGTCTGGGCGATCAACTGTAATTTGGCGGTCAAAACGTCCCGGACGAAGCAATGCCGGATCCAGAATATCCGGACGGTTCGTTGCAGCTACGATGATAATACCTTCGTTTGCTCCGAATCCATCCATCTCAACGAGCAATTGGTTAAGCGTCTGCTCACGTTCATCATGTCCGCCACCCAATCCAGCGCCACGTTGACGGCCGACAGCATCAATTTCATCAATGAAAATGATACATGGTGCGTTCTTTTTCGCGTTTTCGAACAGATCCCGTACACGGGAAGCGCCGACACCGACGAACATTTCTACAAAATCAGAACCCGAAATGCTGAAAAACGGTACTCCGGCTTCGCCTGCAACAGCTCTTGCCAAGAGTGTTTTACCAGTACCCGGAGGGCCCACTAACAGGACACCTTTTGGAATACGGGCACCCACAGCTGCGAACTTACGCGGGTCCTTCAAGAATTCTACGACTTCAACAAGCTCTTGCTTCTCTTCGTCGGCTCCTGCCACGTCTTCGAAGGTAACTTTCTTCTTCTCTTCGTTATAAAGACGGGCTTTGCTCTTGCCGAAGTTCATAACTTTGCCGCCACCGCCCTGCGCCTGATTGAACAGGAAGAAGAACAACAGGAACATGATCACCAAAGGAACAATAGAAGTCAAGAACGTCAGCCAAATGCTTTCGCCTTCCATTTTCTTCTGTACGTATTCAAATCCGTTCGTTTCACTAGCATTAACCAGTTCGGTTAAAGCAGAGTCCGTTGGCGGAACATACACAGAAAAATTGGTGGATTTGGCATTAGCCGGCTGCTTCTTATATGCACCGGTTACAAGATAGGCGTAACCGTCAAATTGGACCGTTACTTTAGAGATATTATTAGCTTTAACCTCTTGCCGTAATTGGTCATATCTAGGGAGATCGGAGGCTTCGTTACTGTTGCTGACAAACTGAACGATACCCACCACAACTAAAAAAAGAATCAAATAAAAACCAGAATTCCGGATGAACCGATTCATCCCCTACCTCCTCTCGAAACACTTAAGTTATTTTACCATAGCCTATAAGCCCTTCTCAACAAAGGACCCTATTTAGTCCTAGGACTGGAGGCTGAGATTAGCTGGTGTAGATTTCCGGCTTCAAAATCCCTATGTATGGGAGGTTCCGGTAGTGCTCGGCATAATCCAGACCATAACCGACAACAAACGCATCCGGAAGAGTAAAGCCGGTATAATCAGCTTCAAGATTAACCGTCCGACGGGCAGGTTTGTCAAACAAGGTTACGACACATACCGAATTGGCATTACGGTTCTTAAGCAATTCAATCAAATGAGTCAATGTCAGGCCACTGTCGATAATATCTTCGACGATCAGAACGTCGCGTCCTTCAACCGAAGCGTCCAAATCCTTAATAATTTTAACGACGCCCGATGATTTGGTGGACACACCGTAACTGGATACAGCCATGAAATCAAGCTCCAATGGTACTGTAATAGCTTTAACCAAATCCGCCATAAAGATAAACGCACCCTTCAGCACGCAGATCACCAACGGATTCTTTCCTTCGTATTGCACGCTGAGCTGTGCGCCCAATTCCTTGATTTTACTCTGAATTTCTTCTTCGCTGATCAATACTTCCTGAATATCATTCTGCAACGGTGTAAACCTCCTAAGTTTATACTATGAAAGCCGTTCCTGCGCAATTACCGGTGCCCTGGACTCTCCTGTCTTTGCCATGACATATATATAACCGAAGACGTGTGCTTTTGCACTGCGGCATGTACAGAACGCCGCACCCCCGGAATCCAGAGAATAGCTCCGGAGTGGTCGCAGACGACGGGAATAATGGGACGCAGCGAAGGAGGTATTTTTTCATCAATGAAAATATCTTTAACCTTTTTTCTTCCGTTTAATCCCATTACATACATGGTATCTCCAGGTAATCGCGAGCGTATTGTCAAAGGCAGGGCTAATTCATCCGCGTCGAAGCACGCTTCCTCCTCATTCGGCGGATTGGGTCCATCCGAATAGGAAGTTCTTCGCCACCGAAGTACACCACCCGCCTCAGGCAATTCAAGCTCACCGGAAATAGGCAATACGTTCAGTCCATAGCACCATTCGCCCATAACGCCTTGCGTACGGTCAAACAAAACCGCTTGGTCATATTCGCGGACTCCAACCGCACCGCCGCCCAAGTCCAAACTCCACGTGGACGGCCGTTCCTGGAGAAGCCTCAGTCGAACGGTCTCAATTTTACGAAAATCTAAATTTTCACTGTCCGAAGGCAGATAATTTAATATTAGTTTAATCAACCTCCGTTGTAAAGCAACGGATAGCTTACGATAGGAAGCGATTGAAAACATATGCCTGCCATTATCCAAGTGTACTAATTCCTCGTATACCGCCAGCGTGGATGACTCCATAAAATCATTTTCCTCAGCCATCGTTTCGGCCAGCCGGTTCAGGGACGGTGTCAGTTGCTCATTATATTGCCCCAAAAAAGGAAGCACATCCATACGAATGGCGTTACGGCGGTATTTCGATAATAAATTGGTGCTGTCCGTTACATAGGAAAGGTCATGAAACTTGCAGAACTCGATCAGGTCAGCCTTGTACATACGAAGCAACGGGCGAATGAGTTGCACATTTTTTTCCTTGCGTGTCAGCCGCATACCCGCCAGACCCGCCGGGCCGCTACCGCGCAGCAAGTGCAGAAGAACGGTTTCGGCCTGATCGTCCCCATGATGAGCCATCGCAATATGCTGTGCCGCCCATTTTGCAGCCGTATCATGCAAAAAGGCATAGCGCAGCTCGCGAGCCGCTTCCTGCGGCCCCTTGCCGCTCTCCTTCATATAAACGGGCACATCAACCCGAATCATTTCAAACGGAACCTCAAGTTTCCGGGCCATGTGGCGTACCTCTTCAGCCTCCGCATCCGATTCCTCCGGCCTGAAGCCATGATGGACGTGAGCACAGATCAACTGCAAAGGCATATGTACGACGGATATCTCATGTAAAATGTGCAAAAGGGCCACCGAATCCGGCCCTCCGGATACAGCAACCACAATGCGGTCTCCGGGGCTCCACAGCGAATGATCTCGCGCGAGGGCGAGCACTTCCTGCACAACACCGGTCGGTTTTGTTGTTCCCATTCACGACCCTCTTTTCTGCCGACCGTAAAAATGATGATCATCTGTTATCTTATGTAAGTCCTGCCGTTACCTTAGCGCAATCCAGAGCGCTCCGGCAAGCAGCAAAAGCGAGAGCGTGAAAGCATATCCCAGCCAGCGCGGATTTCCTCTTTTCACGGACGATTGCCTGACATGAGCAGAAGCCAGACGCGACCAGGAACGAGCCGCCACACGGGTATCGGGATATTCTCCACGCACTGCACCCACCAGCCATTCGGCATAGGGTCGTAATACACGGCTACGGCGAATGATGATGGTCAATTCCGCCGTATTACGTAGCTGTGGCAGCCTGCCCGCAGCTACTTTTAACGATTCGCCCTCCAATATATGAATAGTTAGAAGGGCGAAGGCAAACAGATCATACTGGGAATCGGCATTTCGACTGCCCGCATTCCAGAATCCCCTGTCATACCATTCTGTAAATTGCTTAACGCTCCGTCCCGCAAGGGACACCCCGCCATAATCAATCAACTCGGCTTCTCCATAGGCATTGACCAAAATATTTTGAGGCTTCAAATCGCCAAATACCCATCCTGCCTGATGTAGATCAGCCAAACGATTAAGTATGCCAGTTCCAGCCACACCATACCATTCCGCTCCCTTGAGCGCCACAAAACGATGAAGCGGATCTCCCTTGACATATCGCATGACATAAAAGGGTATTTCCCCACCGCTACGCAAGGATACATCGTCCACCTCGAACAAAAAGGATGGATGTCCGTTTTGCTGGAGAGCGGACTGGGTTCCCTGCGACTGCAATGTGGTCAGCACGTTAATCTCTGATTGCAGATCAAGCGTGTTCTTCCCCATTTTCAGAGCAAATTGTCGATCTGCCTGTGCCTCTTTTACCAAATATACAGTTCCGTTCGCCCCCCGGCCCAGCAGACGCTGAATGACATAGCTGCTCCGCTTCCACTTGCCCTTGATGACCGTTCCGGGTGCAAGAACGGGATCAGACGACGTAGTCACCGAGCATCCCTTCTCCTTTGCCATAGGATTCTTCCATATCTTTCTGTTCCCCTAGTGTAACATATCGGTAATAATCAATCACTTGTAAAATGGCTGGACCCGTTGGCGTCGCCCCCTTCATCCGCAAACGGCCGAATATCGACTTGACCTGGCTAAGTTCAGAGGTCCAACCAATATCCATGACCGCATCTTCACCCATCCGTCCCCCAGGAAAATGAAAGACAGAAATACGGCTAGGCCCGCTTCTGGACTGTAAACTGAGCAGCAAATCCCGAATGCTGTCTTCTACAGCAGGCAGCTTGGGCTTCATGCTCGCACTGGCATCAATGAGCAAAGCAATTTCCAAAGCGCTGGTTTCTGTCAGTTCATCCATCACCTCAACCACCTGTGCCCGTTTGGCCGGCGGCAGCTCACCGATATGTCGGGCACCCCCCTCACCCAAAATATGCGTTAACTCTCTATTAACCGCCTGCTGAATCGTTTGAACCACTGTTTTGCGCGTCATCATCTGCATGGTCTGCGCCAACTGCTTCGTGCCTACAATTTGGCTAAAACCTCCCCCCGCTTTAGCGATTTCCTGAATCTCCGTACTTCCAAGCTCACCAATCGTCCCGTAATCTATGACTCCGGCTACGTTCACCGTAATGCCTTCCTGTAAAGCCTGAGCCGCCGCCATGACCGGACTGACACCCACATTAGAGCATCCGTCTGTAATGATCAAAATTTGCTTCATAGCTTTTTGACCTCCCGCTTCCTCGTAATCTATTCCGATAGATTCTATCTTTGCCGAATCTGGAACGATTCAAACGAAGAATACGGATTTTTAAAATGGAGGCGGAATTTCCCGGGCAATGTCTATTCAGCTAACCGTACGCGGGCGCTCCATCCAGCTCATACCCGGTACATGAAGCGTGGCCCATTCTGGGCGGAAATGATCTATTTTGCTAACAACTACCGTCATGTCATCATAGATTTGATTTTGCTGGTAGCGAATAACTCGTTCCAATAGACAGTCGGCCAACTGCTGCGGGTCATCGCTTTCAATTTCCTGAATCATGCGCTTCATCCATATTTCCTTGTTTACCGCATAACCCGGCGAGTCGTATATGCCATCTGTGATCATGATCAAAATATCACCCGGCTGTAATTGAAGCGACACCAGATCAATTTCAATATCCTGTATAATGCCAATCGGCAAATTACTGGCAGATACGGGAATGACCTCCTCCCCTCTTTTAATAAAGCTCGGCGTTGACCCAATTTTCATGAATGTCGTCCGGGCCGTATACTGATCAATCAGCGCCATATCGACCGTAGCATACATTTCCTCGGGTGATCTCAGCATCAGGACAGAGTTGACCGACTTGATCGCCAGTTTCTCATCCATGCCGGATTGCAGTAATTCCTCCAAAATATTAAGCGCCGCACTGCTCTCTTGCTGCGCCCGCTCTCCGTTGCCCATGCCATCGCTCAAAGAGACCGCAAAGGTTCCGTTCCCCAGCTCCATCATGCTGTAGCTGTCTCCCGAGAAGAAATCCCCTCCTTTGGCAGCGCTTGCTACTCCCGTGGCAATTTCATACGTTTTGGCGGAGCCAAACATGACCGTGGCCAATCCCTGGCGGCGATCTGCCGCTGTTTCGCGCATCACAGCAATATGCTCGTCCAATATGTCCGACAGCAGTGGAGCAATGATCTTCCGGCATTCGTCAAATCCCCTTGTATAGGCATGGACAATCTCAATTTCTACTTGGCCTGCATCCAGATTAATAATTTCAATGGATTGTATGGATAAGCCCAGCCGATCAAGCGCCTCTCGTATTTGTTCCTCCTGCCGATGCATCGTTTGCCCTTCACGCTGAATTTCCCGCGCCAAATCCTCCATAATCTGTGAAACGCCAGATAGCTGGTCAGCAACAAGCTGACGACTGTCGTATACTTGGCGTTTCCACTGCATATTATGCTGGTAGAGGCTATACTGTTGCTTCATCACTTGCAGCACCGCGCCCGTCTTGGCGCACGCCTTGCTCCACTGCGGCGGCATCTGCTCCGGCTCCAAATCCGGGTTCTCCTCAATCGCACTCATCATTTCCGTCATATACTGATGAGTTTGCATAAACTTTCCGTCCCAGCACTGCTCGCACTTAAAGCAGGAGGCACACGTTCCCTCCGCCACAGCGTTCATAAAATGCTCGATCTCACCATCCGACTTCGCGCTCTCACTCGCAGATATCTGGTGAAAGCTGCGGGATAGCTGACTGAATACGCGGGAAAATTTCGTTACCCGCTCGGCAGTGAGATCACGGACCCTTTTGGCATACTCATGCTGGGATTTGGCATGGTCCTGCGTACCAGGAACATAGGTAGAAACCGCTTTAAAGAAACTTTTTGGGGTTATTAAGAATAATAGAATCGCCGCGCAGCTCTCCCAGGTTGATGTCAGCACATCCCCGGTTCCGTCCAAATAGATCGTCAGAATTGAGGAACCTAGCAACATCCCTAGCGCCACTGCGCCTTTTCGCCCTTCACGCAGCATCCCTGCCAGCAAACCGGCAAATGCGAGCAAACTCATCTGCACAATCGCAGACATATTGGCCAAGCTTAAAATTAAACCGGTAATCACACCGACCGAAGCACCTAGCGAAGCGCCCCCCACCAAGGCGAACACCAAGACCAAATAGCGAGATAGCACATGATCGACAGACAGTGAGTGAATCGTCCATCCTACCGCTCCCGTCATCACAGAGGCCAGCAAAATGATCAGACACAAAATTTCCTCATTTTTGAGCTGGCTTGTCTTTTTGCGATACGTAAACAATGGAATGGCCTGCGTAAAAACGAGTGTCAGCATAAAGCTGAGAACCGCATCCGTTCCCACGATGATAAGGTCATACCATGTGAAGGACGGGGCCATCACGGCGTAAAATAAATTGACCATAAATACAGACAGGAAAACCATAAGCGGGGCATAAGATAATTCCAGCCGATCAAAGGTTCGTAATCCGCGATACAGGAGATAGAATACAAGCAGCTCGCCGCCAATCATGAACAACGATGGATAAGGGGCAAGCAGGCTGCCCAACACGACCGATACAGCCACAGGTAGCATCAGATCACGCCGCAGGAACATGATGACTGCAAAGTAAGCGAGGGCAAAAGGGGATAGCTCGTCCAAAATGGTAGCGCGTCCCAGTAAAAATCCCATAGCAGACAATAGCAGCATCCATCTTTGCGCCGTTACCCATTGCACTGCTTTATGTGAATCCAGCCGCTTCTTGAGTCTGGAAGACCAACCTTCCGTACGTTCTTTAGATTTGGACTTTCTGGATTTCAACCCTGGAAAATGTACCACGTTCCATTTCTCCATCATGCGTCAGGCACCCCATTCATCAATTTGATGTTCCCATCTTAAACCGGAACGATTGAGAAAGTTTGTCAGAACCTCACGTCTTATTCCAAGAAATTTCCGACAAAAAAACGTTCCGCGCGAAAGCACAGAGCATCCGCCCCAATGCCAAGCTACGTCCGCTTGGAAGCGTATGGTAATTACGAACTCCCTCTCCTTACAAGACCTCTTCCTGTCGCCCACACTTTCGCTTAGAGTAGCGATTAGCCCAGAAGATAGACGGAAAACCGTTGGAGTTTGTCGGACGATTATGTCCACACGACAAAAAAAACGTCCACTTTTCAGCTTGATCGCCCTGCTTTTTCTTCAACAAATCTTGAATATCATAAAACGCATGCAAGATTACAGTCGGATAGATCTCCCACGCTCCCATCGCCTGCACGTATTTCAACTATTGTCGGCAGAACGCAAAAAAACCGTAGCAGTCTTTCGACTGTACGGTTTTCCGTGTATGGTTGATACGGTTGTCAAAGTGAATTAAACACGCTTCGCGCCGCGTCCTCCGCGTTTACCTTCGGTGTTCTTTTTCAGCGACGAAATGCGTTCCTCACTATCTTTCAGGAAGCGTGACATTTTATCCTCAAATGAAGGTTTACCCGGTGCAGGCTTGAACGAACGACCTCCACGATCGCGGTTGAAACCACCGCCACCACCGCCACCGCGTCCTTGACTTGGACCTGAACCTCCACCGCCGAAACGGTCGCCTCCGCCTGGTCCTCCTGTGCGCTCCGGTCTTGGAGCTCTTGGCGGACGGGCTTCACTTGCCGGCTTGTCAATCGTTTGCTTAATGGAAAGTCCGATTTTGCCGTCTTTGTCAACATTAATGACTTTCACCGTCACGACATCATTAATCTTCAGGTGATCGTTAACATCCTTAACGTAGTTATCGGCGATTTCCGAGATGTGAACGAGACCCGTGACACCTCCAGACAAATCCACAAATGCTCCAAAATGCGTGATGCCTGTCACTTTGCCCTCTAACTTGGTGCCCACTTCAATTGCCATAGAATAAAATGATCCTCCCTTAAAATATACAACCGATTTTTTTGCAAAAAAATCCCGCTGTGGTGATTTGATTATACAAAATGGCGGAACCAAGGTCAACTAAGCATTGGCCCGATGATGTGCCTATTTTTGCTCCCCGATGATCGGCGTCTCTTCCGGTTTGTAAAGACCGTACTTGCTTCTGGCAATTTCTCCGATATACTCGGGGTCCTTGAGACGATTCACTTCAGTTTGGAGCTGTTGTTCCGTTTGTGTAGCAGCTTGCTTCTGTTTTTCCTTCTGGGTGAGCTGTTCACTTCGATCGGCCATAATCATACCTTGAGAAAAAAAGGTAAAAATAGCCCAACTACCAAAGGCGGCAAGCGATAGCAACCAAATCATGATTCGCCTGCGCCCGCCCGCGTTGGACTTGGACGTAGGAGATGAATGGCGATCTACAGACGAATTACGCATGATACTACCTCCTTCCAAACCATCTTTTTGCTGTGTTTTTCAGTCTGATGCCGAGCTTCACAAGCAATTCTGGAGTCCTCCAGCGCGCTTTAAGCGGACCGATCAGCCAAACGAGCGGCTTCCAAACCGGCATCAGGATGTATATCAGCATCCTTCCCAGGAACACAATGAGTGCCCATGTCCATCCGACCAGCTTGCGTACCAGCCGATACAGCGCCAACACCGGATGAACAATCAGGATGCGCAGTATGCTGTTCACGATCAACGTCAGTCTGCGGACTATCTTTAATAACATTACCACAAAACGTTGGGTTGTAACACTAAAGGCCCAAAAATAGAGCCAAACCCCCAAAAGTAGTCCTAAAAAGACATAAAACCGCAGCTCACCGCGATTACTCGCGTACAGCACACGGAAAATAAACAGGGCCGAGGCCACCCAATACAGCACGTCCAATATATGAATGCTCCAACGGGCAAAATGAAAGCGGATGGACAGCACCCGGTAGCTGTCGAACACCACTCCCATAGCTATGCCCGACAGCAGCATCCACGTCAGTGTCAGCCATTGTGTGTGAGGGTTCATTTGAAGAGCTTGCCGAATAGGCTTTTTCCGTTTTTGGCCGGGGCCCCGGGCTCCAGGTAGACGAGGGAAGTAATCAAACCTTCAATGGACAGCAGCCCCTCTTCCAGACTGAGATTTTTGATATGTAAATGCTGTCCGCGAATGGTGAGATGACCCAGCTCGGTCTGAAGCAGGAACTCTTCACTATCGAAGCTCTCCACATTGCTGACGCCTGAAATGTCGAGCTGCTTTCGGCTTTGCATGCGCAGGTCATGGTGCTTGGGCTTCCCTTGTTCAATCATGGCATGTACCCCTCCTTCTGTTCTTAGCTTATGAAGGGGACAACGGGATTTAGAACTGCACGAATAAGAAACTGCATAAGAAAAAGCATCCCTTCATGAAAATATGAAGGGATGCTTTAATGTACCGCATATTAGAAAGTTAGATTCCAGCTACCAGTTCAAACCATTGTCTCTGGCAATGGGCTCTTCCTTCACTAAAGTGTACATACTTGCAGCCTCGTCCTTGCGTGTAGTGTCGGCGAGCCGTTCCACTCGCACAGTCACCAGCTTCTGGCCAAACTGGACAGTGATTTCATCGCCCACTTTGACCGCACTGCTCGGCTTGGCTTCGCGTCCGTTCACCACGACTCTCCCTTGTTCGGAGACGTCCTTGGCTACCGTACGCCGCTTAATCAGCCGCGAGACTTTCAAGAATTTATCAAGACGCATTAGTTAACGGCTTCTTTAAGCTTATTACCGGCTTTAAAAGCAGGAACGGTCGATTCTGGAATTTCAATCGTGTTACCGGTTTGTGGATTGCGGCCTGTACGGCTGGAACGCTTGCGCGTTTCGAAAGTACCAAAGCCGATCAGTTGCACTTTGTCACCGCTGGCGAGTGCATCTGTAATTTCACCAAGAACGCCATTCAATACAGCTTCAACGTCACGTTTGCTCAAACCGCTTTTGCTGGAAATATTGTTGATCAGATCTGTCTTGTTCATAAGTTAAAAGCCTCCCAAATATCAAAAAATAATCATCACGCTGCATGTCCATGAAATGGGGCAGACGTGAGGTCAAACTGCGGCCGAAGCCGCTCTGAACACAACTGGAATACGGTTGCCCGTAGAAAACAGTTATTTTCAGAATTACTACAAGTTATTCTGGCTTGGCCTTAAAAATCCTGCAATGGCAGTCGTTTTTTAATTCGACCCCAGTTAAGCCAACATCCTACTACAAAAGCCTCCCCATTGGCAAGTCTTCTCAAACCGACACGCTTCACAAGGGGATTTTCAGCCTTTACGGCCTAGTGTCTGCCAAGAGTCTTTTTCGCTTCCTGCCAGTACGTCTCCATCTCATCTACGCTGCTGTCCTCGGGACGTCGTCCCTGCTCGCGTAATCGTTCCTCAATGTACTGGAATCGGTCGACAAATTTGCGGTTGGTGGCAGACAACGCCTCTTCTGGATCAACTCCCATAAAACGGGCTGCGTTCACGGCAACAAATAGTACGTCGCCCAACTCCAGCAACTGCGCCTCCACGGAATGTCCCTCGCGGACCGCTTCCTTCAGCTCAGCCACTTCTTCGTCCAATTTATCGAATACACCTTCAATGTTCTCCCAGTTAAAGCCTACTTTTGCCGCCTTTTTCTGGAGCTTGTACGACTTCATGAGAGCAGGCAAATCACGCGGGACACCATCCAGTACGGAAGGTTGGGCTGACGCTGTGCCTTTCATCCGTTTTTCCTCGGCTTTCATCTGTTCCCAGTTTTGCAGCGCCTCTTCCGCATCATTCGCCTGATTGTCTCCAAACACGTGCGGATGGCGGAATATCAGCTTGTCATTCAGCCCTTGAATCACATCATACACATTGAAGGTTCCGACTTCCTCTTCCATCTGGGCATGCAGCAAAATTTGCAGTAGCAGATCACCCAGCTCTTCCTTCATGTGCTCAGGGTCGTCCTCATCTATCGTTTCGATGACTTCATAGGTTTCCTCGATCAGATTTTTGCGGATCGACTGATGCGTCTGTTCCCGGTCCCATGGACAACCTTCCGGACTGCGTAAAATATCAACAATCTCATGCAGACGGTCAAAAGAACGCCGTTTCAGCGCCTCATCCTCACTGCGCGGTATGTACACCAGAGACAGGTTTCCGTAACCCTCCACCCGATCCAGCTCGTACAGTGGCACTTTATGCACCGCTTCCTCGCCCTCCACACCAAGCGCATGACCTACATAGACCTCATAGTCGTCAGGATAGCGCTCCATTAAACACAG
Organism: Paenibacillus sp. LT-B23; assembly: GCF_059417685.1. Classification (NCBI taxonomy): domain Bacteria; kingdom Bacillati; phylum Bacillota; class Bacilli; order Caryophanales; family Paenibacillaceae; genus Paenibacillus; species Paenibacillus sp. LT-B23. The sequence goes on from NZ_JBSQBM010000025.1 coordinate 63,882, forward strand.
CTTCACATCCGAAGCCGTAAACGTGTCATATACCTGTCCGATCAGCGTGTGCAACTGAGGTTGAAGCCAGCTCGCATCCAGCGTACCTGCGTCCAACAACTGGAAACCTTCAATCGGGTCAAAACCAAGACGCACAAAAGCTTCATCCAGAAAACTTTCGCCGCCAAGGATGTTCAGTTTAATGTCCTGCGCAGGGCAACGCTCTTTGAGCAATTGTACCGCTGCTTCCGCTACCATCGGATGACCCGGAACGGCATAGACGATTTCGCTTCCGTCCGCTGCTTTAGCAGCTGCTAACAACTGACTGGTAATTTCCTCGTATACCTCTGGAAAAGATTCCTTTGTCTCATACACGGTGTCAAACGACTCGAAGGCCACTTCAAACTCATCCAGCACTTGAACCGCCGGGTGCTCCTTCGTCCGCAGGTACAACGCCGAGGCGCCCCGCATTTTGTTCAATATCCCTATCGTAAGCTGATCCGGGTCTCCCGAGCCTAATCCCACGACTGTTAATGTTGCGCTCATGTCCAATCCTCCGTTCCGCAGAGACACGGCAAACGCTCCATACATGCACGGTGCGTAGCCTGCTTCCGCTTCCTTTGCTTTGGCACTACTATACCACAAAGTATATACAGGCTCATAAAATGGCTGTCACCGCTACCCCCGCCGCGCAACCGCAAGCGGCATAGCCACAAGGCTACGCCAGCACGCGCAGTCTGCGCAGCACGGCTGCCAGTGGGCGTCCGAGCTTGGGCACCGCCGCAAGCTCCGCCTCCGTGATCAGCCTCAAGCGTGCGAGGCCGATCACGAACACCACGGCCCCTGCGGCTACGCCCAGCAGGCTTTCCGCCGCCGCCGTGGCACGGCCTTCGGCGGCCCACCCCAAGGCACCCAGCGCCGCGCTGGTGCCCCACATTGCTGCCGCGGCTGCGCAGGCCAAGGCGGCAAGCAGTGCCGCCGGCTTGAGCACGCTGGCGGACCAGCTCCAGCGCAGCCCCGCCAGGCGGGCGAGCAGCGCGATGTTGATCGCCGCTGCCAGCAGATAGGCGGCGGCTCCTGCGATGGCTGCGCCAGCCGTGCCCAGCTGCGGCACGAGCAGCCAGTTCAGCAGCGCCTTGGCTGCAGCTGCGGCAAGCATCGCCAAGGCTGGGGCGCGAACTGCGCCCAGCCCTTGCAGCAGCGCCGCCGAGATGATGCTGAGCGTGCCGCCTACGGCAGTCAGCGCCATCCAGCGCATGACTCCGCTGCCGGTGTCATCCGCGTACAGCATCACATTGACGGGCACCGCCAGCACAATTAAGCCTGTCGCGGCGGCTAGTCCCAACAGCCAGAACCAGCGCAGCGATTGCTCACACTGGCGGCGCGCCAGCTCCGTGCCGCCCGTTACCCGGGCTTCCGCCAGCGACGGAATGAACAATGCCGACAGCGTGGTGGCAAACATCATCACCAGTTGTACAAGCGGCAGACCTCGGTTATAGACACCGAAAGCCACCATAACCCCTGTATCGTCCAATCCCTCCTGCTTTAACAAGCGAGGTACTGTAAACGTGTCCACCAAACTAATCAGCGGAACCGCCAGCGCTCCCAGGCAAACAGGCAAGGCATAACGAAGCAATGCCTTTAGCAAAGTACCATAACTCTCCGTCCGGTGGACTTCTTTAGCCTGTTCCGGCTCTGTCCCGGCTGCACTCTCTAGCATACCTGATACGACAACACGACTGCCACTCACCCAATCATCTGCCGTTCTCTCTATGACGTCAGAACGTCCAGACGCAGTCTCCTGTATGCCCATCTGCTCTGTCTTCCCAGCAGGCTGCAAAACTTGCCCAGACGGCCTCCCTTGCCTTCTGAGCTTCTTCCTGTGGTTGCGCCAGAACAGCAGCATGACGACCAGACCCGCCGACCCGCCAGCCGCAGAACCAAAAACAGCCCCAGCAGCAATCATATCGGGTCCGGCTCCTTGCGACAGCATGAGCAGCAACAGCATGATCATCACACCCACCCGTACCGTCTGCTCCGTCACTTGGGAAACAGCGGTCGGGATCATATTTTGCAAGCCCTGAAAATATCCCCTTAGCCCTGCCATAACCGGCACGAACAAAAAGGCAAAGGCCGCCGCCCTCACCGAGGGAATGACATGAGCATTGTCGATCCACTGACCGATCAGCGGTGCGCACGTGTACATCAGCACACCCAGAATCACACCAAACATGCCCAATACAAGGGAGGACAACCGGGCTATACGTTGCCCTGCGTCCCGGTTTCCCACCGCCTCATACTCTGCTACAAATTTGGATATCGCTGCCGGAAATCCAGCAGCAGCAATGGTAATCAACAGCGTATAGAAAGGATAAACCGTATTATAAATACCGAAAACGCCGTCACCGCCAATATTTTGCAGCGGGATTTTTTGCAATGTGCCGATCAGCTTGCTCGCTACCGCCGCCAGTGTCAAAATGACAGCACCCCGTAGCAGCCGCGAAGCGGCGCGATTTTCCTGCATCGTCCGTTCCCCACTCCTACCTGAAATATGCATCTTTCACGAGTCCTATTATACCGCCTCTTTCTCCGGAAAGAAAAAAACCCTGCAAGACGACAGACGGCTTTCGCCATTCAGTACGTCTTACAGGGTCGGAACGGGGGATTACTGTTCCATTTGTTTGCCCAGGAAACCAGCGGCTGTTTCAGCCATTTTGATCTCCATTTCGGCCATCTTCACGTTTTCGTCCTTATTCAGCAACACAACGGAACCAATAGGATCACCACCCGAAACAATGGGAGCCGCCACAAAGGACGAAAGTGTTTCTTCGTGGTCTCGGGTCAACTCATAGGAGCCGCTGGCTGTTTCCAGTACCGTTTTGCGATTATCCATACTGCCTTCGATAATGCTGCCGATCGGCTTGTCCAGAAACTCTTTTTTGGAGCCTCCGGCCACCGTAATAATGGTGTCGCGGTCGGTGATCATCGTAATATGGCCTGTGCTTTCAAACAGGGACTCAGCGTATTCTTTGGCGAAATCACCAAGTTCACCGATAGGTGAATACTTTTTCAAAATGACTTCTCCGTCACGATCCACAAAAATTTCAAGCGGATCTCCTTCACGAATTCTCAAGGTGCGGCGAATTTCCTTAGGAATAACTACCCGCCCCAGATCATCAATACGGCGAACTATACCAGTAGCTTTCATTTCACATGTTGCCCCACTTTCTCAAGAAGAATTTAGTCAACTACTGACGGTATCGAAAGACGCTTCCGCCCCCCCGGAAGCGGTCACGAAGAACGTCACGGTCATGGTGTTTATGGTGATATCTGACCATAGTATTCATCTGTTCCCAATTCCTTATGCATGTTCAGTTATTTACCTTCGGTTGTAGCTCCGTCCTTGGTTGTTCCTGCTTTGGTATCACTGGTGCCACTTGTTGTGCCTCCAGGCGCAGTTGTGCTGCCAGCGCCCGGTGTGGTGCCGCTTTTCTCTTGCGTAGCAGGTGCCTTCGGCAGGTTGAATTTCAAATTAAGTTTGGCCAAATCTTTTTCGGTAAAGTTTTGAATACTTTCACCAGCCAGCTTGTTTTTCAAAGCAGCCTTCTCGTTGTCCTTCAATTTATCAAACGTAGGCTCATTGCGGGATTCCACCTTGATGATGTGATATCCGTATTCTGTTTCCACCGGATCACCGATTTTGTTGATCGGCTGCTTCTCGGCTGCTTCTTTGAAAGCAGGCACCCATTGGGCTACGGATGCATTCTCATACAAACCGCCATTGGAAGCCGAACCCGGATCTTCTGAGTATTTCTTGGCAATCGTCGCAAAATCAGCTCCGCCATCCAGCTTCGCCTTCACTTCTTTGGCCAGCTTGAGAGCATCTTCTTTCTTGCGTTCTTTTTTCGTTTTTGGATCCTGGAAATTAATCAGTACATGACGCACAGTTGCTGTCGTGAATTGATCTTTGTTTTTCTCAAATTCCTGTTTCAGCTGATCGTCCGTCACTTTGTTTGTCTCACTGTTGATCACCGTCATCACACGCGTAAAGTAATCCTTCACACCCTGCTCAGTCAGCTTTTGATCACTTAAAAATGTCTTGAATTTAGCATCTCCAACCGACTTTTTATACTGCTCCAGTTGTTCGGTTCCTTCTTTGGCGCCCTGTTCCTTGGACTTATCGTCTGCTTTTTCAGCCAGAAGCTTGTACACCACTTCTTGCTTGGCAATTTGCTCCCGCACCTGATCCGAAGCAAGCATCGCTCCATATTCCGGATACAGGAATTTCATCATACTGATTTCCTGGTTAAACTCATTTTCCGTAATGGTTCCGCCAGTGTAGGTCACGACAACCTTACTGCTATCCTTCGGTTGGTCCTTGACCTTACTCTCCTCGGCTTGCTTCGTACATGCCGCCAGCACCGATATAGCCAGCACCGCGGCAATGGCCACCGATAGCATTCTCCAAGGTTTTCTTTTATTTGGTTGTGACATTTTGCAGTTCCTCCTTCAATGTGAATGCATCTTTTAGTGCACTCAAAAATTGCTCCAGCAGCTCTAGTATCTGTGGATCATCCAGACCTCTGCCTTTGATGCGTGCGCTCATAGGAGTGCCCTGTTCAAATTGTACACGTCTTTCAAAGCGATTGCCAATCTCCGCAAGTTTGGCGGTCTGTACCGCCTGCTGGCGCCCTTCGTGGAATTTCAACACGATGTTGTCATCCCGCTGGACAATGGACTCAATGCCATACATGCGTCCGTACACCTTGAGACGGGCCACAGCCAGCAAATGACGCACAGCCTCCGGCAAGTCGCCAAAGCGGTCGACCAGCTCATCCTCCAGCTCCATAGCCTCGTCAAACGTGCTGACTGCCGCAACCTTTTTATAAATCTCAATCTTCTGAATACTGTCGTAAATATAATCTCCCGGCAGGTAAGCATCTACGCCCAAATCTATGGATGTACTCCAATTTCGATTCGACAGATCCTCTTCTCCAAGTACGCTAACCTTACGTTTATTAATTTCCTCAGCCAGCATTTGCGAGTAAAGGTCAAAACCGACGGATGCAATGAATCCGTGCTGCTCTGCACCGAGCAAATTCCCCGCTCCGCGAATAGACAAATCGCGCATCGCGATCTTGAACCCGGAGCCCAGCTCCGTAAACTCCTTGATCGACTGAAGACGCTTCTCTGCCACTTCCGTCAGCACCTTATCTCGCTGGTACGTAAAATAAGCATAGGCAATCCGGTTGGAACGGCCTACCCGCCCACGCAGCTGATAAAGCTGGGACAACCCCATTTTATCGGCATCATGCACGATGAGTGTATTCACATTCGGAATATCCACCCCGGTCTCAATAATGCTGGTGCTGACCAGTACATCGTATTCACCGTCCAGGAAGTCCAAAATGGTCTTCTCCAGCTCGGATTCGGACATCTGACCGTGACCCACGCCCACCTTGGCATCCGGCACAAGCGCATTGATCTCGGCAGCCATTTCCTGAATACCCTGTACGCGATTATATAGGTAGTACACCTGTCCTCCGCGTGCCATCTCGCGTTCAATCGCCTCACGCACCAACGTCTGGCTGTGCTCGACAACATAAGTCTGCACCGGAAAACGGTTTTCCGGCGGTGTCTCAATGACCGACAAGTCGCGAACCCCGAGCATAGACATATGTAGCGTACGCGGGATAGGTGTAGCCGTTAACGTCAGCACGTCCACATTCGTTTTCAGCTTTTTCAGCTTTTCCTTGTGCGTCACGCCAAACCGCTGCTCCTCATCGACAATGAGCATCCCCAGATCCTTAAACACCAGATCCTGCGAAAGCAAGCGATGGGTGCCAATGACAATATCGACCGTCCCCTGACGAACCCCTTTAATCGTCTCATTCTGCTCCTTGCGCGAACGGAAACGGCTCAACACCTGAATGTTGAACGGATACCCGGAAAAGCGCTCACGGAACGTCTCATAATGCTGCTGTGCCAAAATCGTCGTCGGTACTAACACGGCCACCTGCTTGCCCTCAATAGCCGACTTAAACGCAGCGCGAATGGCAACCTCTGTCTTGCCGTAGCCCACATCACCACACAGCAAACGATCCATCGGACGGCTCTGCTCCATGTCCTTCTTGATCTCTTCAATCGCCCGAATCTGGTCGCGCGTCTCTTCATACGGGAACATATCCTCAAATTCCTGCTGCTCCGGTGAATCCTTTTCAAAAGCAAAACCCGGCGCTGACTGCCGTTCTGCATACAGCTTGATCAAATCATCAGCAATGTCCTGAACCGAGCTGCGAACCTTGCTCTTCACCCGTGTCCATTCATTTCCGCCCAGCTTGTAAATCTTAGGTTCCTTGTCCTCTGAGCCGACATACTTCTGAATTAGGTCAATCTGTTCAATCGGTACAGACAGCTTATCGCCGCCCGCATAGAGAATGTGCATGTAATCCTTATGGATACCGCCAACCTCTAGCGTACCGATCCCCATGTACTTCCCGATCCCGTGATTCTGGTGTACGACATAGTCGCCCACCTTCAGCTCGCTATAGCTCTTAATCCGTTCTGCGTTGTCCACATGACGGCCCTGCTTGCGTGCTTTGCGCTGCTTTTGCGAGAACATTTCGCCCTCAGTAATCACTGCCAAATGAATAGATGGCATCTCAAAACCGCTTTGTAAATTGCCGATAGCCATCGTTGGCTCATCAATACCGTAATCCTGAAGCACCCGGCGCATCCGATCCAGCCGCTCGTCTCCACTCGCCAGCATCATAACCTGTGTGCCCGCCTTGCGCCAGCGATCCATTTCCGCCTTGAGCACATTCATTTGACCGTGGAAATCCTGCATGCCCCGGCAGATGAAATTCAAAATATTTTGCGGCTGTGTATGTGGAACCTGACGGAGAAAGATCGACAGGAACAACGTCTGGAATCTCCGGTTATACAGCAGATTGTCCGCGTTATCCGACAGCTCTAGCTGCGGTAACGTTTTACCGTTTTGAAGCAAATGCAAATTCCACTCGGACTCATCCCGTTCAAGCTGCTTGGCTGTTTCCAGCATCCGCGCCGGCTCGTCAATGATCAGAATGGTGTCTTCCGGCATGTAATCTGCCAAGGTTTTGCGTTCAGGATACAACAACGAGATATATTTATAGATTTCGTCAAAATACACATGCTCCCGCAGCAGCTCAATTTCGCGGTGAATCTCCTCTTTCAGATGCAGCTTGGCCTGACGGTCTGTCATTTTGCCGAGCTGCTCCTCCAACAGAATCGCAGCGGCATCTGCCGCCTGATCCATACGAGCGTTATCCGCGATGACTTCCTTACACGGCGTTACGGTAACTTCCTGTACCTTTTCCACCGAACGCTGATCTTGCGGGTCGAACATACGGATGGAGTCAATCTCATCATCGAACAGCTCCACGCGGTAGCCCCAACGGGTTGTCATCGGATAAAAATCGATAATCCCGCCACGAACACTCATCTCTCCACGTGATTCTACACGCTCCACCCGCTGGTACCCCATCTCGACCATATGCAGCAAAAACGGCTCCAGTTGGATCGTTTCGCCTTCTTTCAGCTCGATTCGGGCTTCACGCCATGTCTCTAGAAGCGGCAGCAAACGCCGGACACCAGAAAACGGCACGACAACAATCCCACGAAAACCCTGGGCGCATCGTATCAATACTTCAATTCGTTGGGATAGCGTCTCCGGGCTGGATATGGCGGCCTCAGCAGCTACCAGCTCATTCGAGGGGTACAACAAAACCCGTTCTGGAGGAAGCGCTTCCTGCAAATCATCTGCTATTTTTTGAGCGGCAAACATGTTGTGCGTCATGACCAGGATCGGTCGTCCGGTATCTTCGGCAAGCGCAGCCATCAGTACCTGTCGGGAAGAGCCCGATAAACCAGATATGAGCTGTTCCTTCATGCCTGATGATATACCTGCTGCAATGGATGCATAATCAGCATCCTTGGTAAAAGCCTGAATAAGTGCTTGTAACAAAAAAGGCACCCCTTTATGCTTATAAATAGTTGCATGTAAATTTATTCACAATAACGGCAGGTAACTGAATAGCAACAGGTATTACATGCTTACTCTGGAGAGAGCAGCAAACTGAAAAAGAAGCCTCAGCAAGGCTGCCAAGGCTCCATAAGCGGGATTACCGCTTCACCTCTCAAGCTGGTACATGAGACCAGTTGAATACCTGTTATTGGAGCGGATTTACGAGCAGGCTTAGCTCGGGATTATTTTCCAGCGCCTGGTTGCAATGCTCGCAAATGACTTTGACGGTCACTTCACCGCCCGAATTATACGCTATTATATCTCTACGTTCGGCAGGGGTCAAGGAATGGAAGCCCAACCTTTCTTCGGTTATCGCAGCGGAATCAATCCGTCCCAAGAAAGTTCGACAATGTCTGCATACATAATTCACAATCATGTAATGTATATGCCTCCTGAAAGTTTTCTATACCTTTCAGTATGTCCAACAAACTTCCATTTAAGCCCATCCTGCCTGTCCCAGACCTTACTTATTGAATTCAGCCATGGTCCGTTCAAAAGGATGATCCAAGCTGTATTCCAAAGCATCACACGTGTCCTCTATCATTCCAGCCAGCAATTCCTTCTCCTTCTTAGGAAAGGTTCCCAGAACGTAGTCCACAATGGCGTATCCAGGCTCAGGGCGGGAAATACCCATACGAACCCGATTAAAGGATTGTGTGCCGGTATGCTGGATAATCGACTTGATCCCGTTATGCCCGCCTGCACTACCTTGATAGCGGAGTCTTATTTTGCCGACTTCTGTATCCAAATCATCGTAAACCACGACCAAATCATCCATATCCGCTTTGTAATAGTCCATATAAGCACGCAGAGACTCGCCCGAGAGATTCATATAGGTCATCGGCTTGATCAGCACGGTTTTTACTCCGCCAATATGTCCTTCTCCAATCAATGCCTTGCATTTGCTTTGGTTAATCTGGATGTTATGACGGGCGGCCAGAGCATCCAGCGCCATAAATCCAACATTATGTCTCGTTTTTTCGTATTGGGGACCGGGATTGCCCAATCCTACAATCCACTTCATAAACCGTGACACCCTCTTTCGAAGTCTTGATTTTTTGGTAAAATAGTTATACTGAACAGGAAGGTGCGTGCTGGTATGCTCAATCAGGGTGATATTCTCTTATATGACAGCCATTTTCTATATCATTTAAAACATTCGGTTCCTGTCCAAGTCTATGACGGGAATGTACATATCCAGATTGGCATCATTGCGCGTTTTAACGAGCATTTTGTCGAAATGGAAGACACGCTATACAATCGTCAGTGCTTCACGTTTATATCCAGACCAGGCTTTTAGCTTGACATGCTGATAGGGGTTACCTTTTCCAGTTGGAAGAGGCAACCCCTTTTTTAATGAGCCAGCGCTTATTCGATTTCAAACAGTTTGCTGATTGACAATTCCTCATGCACACGGATAATGGCTTCTCCCATTAATGGGGCCACAGATAATACCTTCAGCTTGCTTGTCGGATTGGGGTGAACGATTGGAATGGTATCCGTCACGACCACCTCTTTTAACGGTGAATTCTCCAGTCTTTCCATAGCAGGCCCGGAGAGCACGGCATGCGTACAGCACGCATATACGTCCGTTACGCCGCCTTCCTTGAGCGCATTCGCGCCCAGCACGATGGTTCCCGCTGTATCAATAATGTCATCAATCAGAATAGCGGTTTTACCCTCAATATTTCCGATGATGTTCATTACTTCACTTACGTTCGGCTCAGGACGACGTTTGTCGATAATAGCCAGCGGAGCATTCAGGAAATCCGCTAACTTCCGCGCACGCACAACACCGCCGTGGTCAGGGGAAACGACAACCGGATTTTCAATCTGCTTCGAACGGAAATACTGGGCCAGAATTGGCGCGCCGAACATGTGATCCACCGGAATATCAAAGAATCCCTGAATTTGCATCGCATGCAAATCCATACTAATTACACGGTGAGCGCCCGCTTTTTCAATCAGGTTAGCGACAAGCTTCGCCGTGATCGGATCACGCGAACGTGCTTTCCGATCCTGACGGGCATAGCCGTAATATGGCATAACGACATTAATGCTTTTGGCGGAAGCCCGCTTGAGTGCATCAATCATAACCAGTAACTCCATCAAGTTGTCGTTAACTGGCAGACAAGTCGACTGCACAATGTATACGTGGCAACCGCGCACACTTTCAGACAGCTTGATTTGGATTTCACCGTCACTAAACGATGTGGTATGGGATTCCCCCATTGGAATTCCGATGTAGTCCGCAATCTGGTGGGCCAACTTCGGATTGGAGTTACAAGTAAATATTTTGAGTTTGGAATCGCAATAAGTCATTTATAGAAACCCTCCGTGCTGATTCATTCATTACAGATCCAACAGCTTGCTGATTAAGGTTATTCCGATCTTTTCTTCTTCGCTTTGGCACGCGCGCGGATTTTATCCGCATATCCGGCTTTGTTCTCTTGACGCGGTCTGGCAATGGCCAGATCGTTATCAGGGACAGCATGTGTTACGGTGGAGCCTGCTACGACATAAGCACCTTTTCCGATCTTAATCGGGGCGATCAGATTCACATTACTGCCAATAAAGGCATCATCTTCAATTTCTGTAATAGATTTATTATACCCATCATAATTAACCGTTATTGCCCCGCAACCGATATTAACGTTTGTACCTACCTTGGCATCACCGACATAGCTCAAATGGGACACCTTGGAATGATCACCAATGGTCGCATTTTTCACCTCAACAAAATCACCAATCTTCACATGCTCGCCCAGCTTCGCACCCGGACGCAGATAGGCAAACGGACCCACAGATGTACTGCTGCCCACTTCAGCTTCGTTCAACACCGAATGTTTCACCGTTGCGCCCGAATGAATCAGGGTATCCTGAATCTCAGTCTGCGGACCAATCACACAATCTTCGCCGATTTGCGTTCGGCCGCGCAGCCATGTGTTCGGGTACAGCACGGTATCGGAGCCAATGACAACCTCACTCTCGATGTAGGTAGAGGACGGGTCAATGATGGTCACACCGTTCAGCATATGCTTGCGCACAATGCGTTCCTGCATGTATCCCTCAGCCACTGATAAAGCAACCCTGTCGTTCACACCGATGGATTCCGACATATCATCTGTTAAATATGCCTCAACCTTCTCGCCTTCGCCATGCAAAATACCAATGACATCTGTCAGGTAGTATTCCTGCTGTGCATTGGTGTTGGTTACTTTGTCCAACGCTGCGAACAGCTTGGCATTATCAAAGCAATACGTTCCCGTGTTGATTTCCCGAACAGCATCTTCCTCAGGTGAGCAATCCTTCTGCTCCACGATCTTGAGCACTGCTCCCGCAGCATCACAGATGACCCGGCCGTACCCCTTAGGGTCGTCCAGCTCAGCGGTCAGAATCGTTGCAGCAGCTCCCCGACTCTCATGTAACTGCACCAAGCCCTCCAGCGTTTCCGCTGTGATCAAGGGGGTGTCTCCACAGATGACGATGGTCGTACCTTTCTCCTGACCGAGCAAGTCTTTGGCCTGCTTGACAGCATGCCCCGTTCCCAACTGCTCTGCCTGAAGCGCATATTCTGTCGACGGGCCCAAATAAGACTGTACCGCTTCCGCACCGTGACCCACGATCACCACACTGCGGGACACTCCGATTTCACGAACCGTGTCGAGTACATGACCGACCATCGGTTTCCCGCATACCGGATGCAGAACTTTATATAATTTGGATTTCATACGTTTTCCCTGCCCTGCGGCAAGAATGACTGCCAACCTTTCCAACAAGTCCAACCTCCTATCCTGAAAATAACAATTTCCCTTTGGCTAAAACGTTAATTTCCAGATCAGATTTTTCTTACCTTTTCACAATCCTCCTGAAAAATAACGGCGAACCTTTAGTTAATGGCTATTTTTTCAGGCCAGCTTGTGCTGGACATTCATCCCCTGGGACGCATTGCTGCTTGATCCCTGTCTTATGAAAAAGTCGCTTCGGCAGCCCGGATGGCTCCAAGTTGCCTTAAAACTGACTGTTAACTCATTAAAGAATATATCTCATTCCAGACAAAAAGAAAAGAGAGCCACAGTTTGTGGCCCTCTTTTTCTTTTGTACCCCAATCTTGCTTTAGGCGAATTAAGCGCCTTCTTCAATAGCTACTTCTTCATCCACCGCCGCGCGTTCGTACTCAGTAAGTACAGCAGCCTGGATCTTCTCCCGGGTTCCTGAAGATATCGGATGAGCGATATCGCGAAACTCTCCGTCCGGGGTGCGTTTGCTAGGCATAGCCACGAACATCCCGTTATTACCGTCGATAACCCGAATGTCATGAACAACAAACTCGTTATCAATCGTAATGGATGCAATCGCCTTCATTCTTCCTTCTGAGTTCACTCGGCGGAGTCTGACATCCGTAATCTGCATGTGTGTTTCACCACCTTTTTCCAAATAGGACTTGGTGTATACATTCCACACAGCATTTCGAATTCCTTCTTTTTTTGGACAAAACGTATCCTAAATTCAGGTAATTTTTTTGAAAAGATTTCTTTTCGACATATTTAGGTATTTTTTGATGAATTGTGACATTTTACTGACCTGTAGACTCATCAAAATAATTCCCCAGCTTGACTGTAATTTGCTTGCTTCGGGAATCGACTGTGGTCAGATTCGCCAGTGAAATATAATCGTGCAGCAAGCGCTCTTCGTTCTCCACCTCGCCCGATTCTACCAGCACACCTACTCCGGCTACCTCAGCATCAAATTCAGCCAGCAAGTCGACCATCCCCTGAATCGTACCGCCTGCCTTCATAAAATCATCCACGATGAGTACACGTGATTTCTCGCGCATAGCACGTCTGGACAATGACATCGTATGCAGGCTCTTTTGTGATCCTGAGACGTAATTAATACTCACTGCCGAGCCCTCCGTCACCTGATGGTCACGCCGTACGAGGACAACTGGCAAGTTTAGCTGTGCTCCGGTTGCATATGCAAGCGGAATGCCTTTGGTTTCCACCGTCATAACCACATCGATCTGTCTGTTGGCAAATGCAGTAGCGAATATTTTACCCGCCTCATTCATCATGGCCGGTTGGCCCAGCAGATCCGACAGATACAAATACCCTCCGGGTAAGATGCGATCCGGTTGCTCCAACTGGGCACACAGGTCATTCGCAAATGTGAGCGCATGTTCCTTGGATAGTCTTGGGATCAGCTTGACGCCCCCTGCCGCTCCCGCCAACGTCAGAAGCTCACCAATACCTTCATCCTCAAATACTTCCTTGATAATGGCCAGGTCTTCGCTTATGGACGATTTAGCCGCCCCATAACGATCCGCAAAATGCGTAAGAGGCACCAGCGTATGCGGCCGTGACAGCAAAAATTGTGTCATTTCCACCAATCGTGAGCTTCTTTTAAGTTTTTTCACAACAATTCCTCGCGATCTATTCTTCTCCTGCCGCCCGCTTCGTACAGTAAAAGCACCGGCGGACTGGCCGGCTGCTGGCGGAATGTAAGTGATATAGTAAAATCCGAATATTTAATAGTAAATATATCATCTTCGTACGTATTTGTACAACAAATACCACTAAAATTAGAAATAAATAACCAAAATCAGGTCAAAAGTCGTACTGCGTATACATCCTTGCAAAATCCTCTGAGTCCGTTATAGATGCGCGGTACTTTGGCTTCCTTCGACACCAGCCCGAACACCGTAGGACCACTGCCTGACATCAGCACCCCATCCGCTCCCAGTCGGATCATGGAGTTTTTAAGATGCTCCACCTCCGGATGCAGCTTGAGTGTGACATCCTCCAGTACATTCCCGAGCGCATTACACACATCGGCAAAAGAAGCGTTAAGGATCGCTTGCTCCATCTGCCGGGCAGACGGATGATGCGTGATCTGATCCGCTTTGACGCGTCCGTACACTTCAGCCGTCGATACATTAATCGGCGGCTTTGCGAGAATCACCCAGCATTGGGGTGGATTCGGAAGTGGCTTAAGCAATTCCCCGCGCCCGCTCGCTAAAGCTGTACCGCCTGTAATACAGAAGGGCACGTCAGAGCCAAGCTCTGCGCCCAGTACTCTTAATTCAGCATCCGAGATGCCAAGCTTCCACAGCTTGTTCAGTCCACGCAGTGCTGCCGCGGCATCACTGCTTCCGCCTGCCAATCCTGCGGCTACCGGAATATGCTTGTCCAGATGAATATGCACACCCGTAGACACATCATAACGTTCCTTAATCAGACGCGCGGCCTGAAAAGCTAGATTTTTCTCATCTAGCGGTATGTACCCGGCTTGGCTTGAAATAATAATCGTATCACGCGGTAGCTCGGACATGGTCAAGCGATCAGACAGATCGACCATGGTCATAATCATTTCGACCTCGTGATATCCGTCATCCCGTTTGCGTAATACATCAAGCATTAAATTGATTTTTGCCGGTGCTTTTTCGTATATTTTCAAGGCGTTCACCCACCTTCAACTTTTCCCTCAAGACAGCTTAACATATTATATCAGACTCAGCGTGTCAAGTCATGAGGTTCAAAAAAGCGGAGACCACCCGGTATAAAACCGGAGATCCCCGCTTTTTCATCAGTACTACCGAAGCACTAACGATGGCTACGATTTGCGGGAAGCTGCCTGCTCTGCAAGCTGAATGGCCCGCTTGACCATATTGCCCGCATCCTTGGCTTTAATGCCTCCCCAGCCCTCTTCCTTGACCGTATCGTAAAATCCAAGATCCTTGGCCAGCTCATACTTAAGCTCTTCCGACATGACACTTCGTCTTCTTCGACTCATGCATACGCCTCCTTCGGCAGTGTAATAAGGAAGATCATTCCCGCCTTAGTATGCGCAGAGACGCGATGCTTCATCCTGCCCTATAAATACAAAACGGCCCCGTCATTTGAAATGACGAAGCCGCCGTTAAACCTGCAAAGCCGGTATAGATTACATAAAATCAATTAAGGTGTGTCAAAATATTCGACACTTGTATGGGAGTCGGGATCATATACAGTAACTTCCACCGACTCAGTAAGAATGTCAGCATAGCTGTAGGAGACACGTTTGAACGTTTGTTGCTCCTGATCCAGCTTGACGATAAAAACAGAAGGGTACGTTTCTTCCAAGACACCAGTTCGTTCGACGGTCTTACGGCGTCCGCCGTTAGCCCGCAGCAAAATTTTTTGCCCTACATGTGCGTCGAGACTGCGTTTGATTTCCAACAGCGTATTTTTAGCCATTGCCTAACGACCACCTCTTTCCTTGTCCATTATAACGAATTTTAGAGACAATGTCAAATCAAGCTAAATATTATATCAACACGAAAAATATTTTGTCAATTTAATTTTTTGCGAACAGGAATATGCGTATAAAAATGCCAAAAAGCCCCTGTAACCAGAGGCTTTTTATCCACGCAAATCCTATTCAACAGGTTTAAACCCTAGATTGCAGAAGGCGTTACTTTAAGAGTCGACAAATTTTCGAGCTTGGGCAGACCGATACGATAGCTTCCCCGGGTTTCGATACCGCCCACGCCACGGCTGCCACTGATCGTCTGATGAAACAAGTCACCCATGTTGACTGTATCACGAATCGACGTAAAGGCTGCCTTGGCAGCCACATATACCGGGTCCAACGCGTGAATCAGAATGCGCCCTGGCGAACTGGCAAAATTCGCTCCTGCACGCAGCAGCGCTTCAAAATGGGACTGACATGCTCCCGCCACAATCGTCAGTGAATCCAGATGACGCTCATATTGTCTCGCTACCTGGATCGCCGCCACAAAATTTTGCGAATTTTTATAGCTTTTCAGGCTATATAAATCATAAGGCTGCGGCTGCTTCAATACCCCGTCGTGTCCGGTAATGACTACGATATCCGGGCGAATACGGGGAAGCAACCGATACAACGTGTCGGCCATTGCCGATTCATGTACATGATGCCCCTCTGCAGGAACGCGGAGTTGCTCATATAGGCTGAGACATTTTCTCAAATAGCCGGCATCCCCATCCAGATGAAGTACCTTGCCGGGCATTTCAAAATACGTCGACTCCACCGGATCACTCCACTCCCCGATCAAAGCCGCCTGACTGCGGGCAGCTTGCTTCTGCCGTGCCTGCTGCAACAGATTGAGAGACTCATCCGCCTTAATATGGGCTTGCCGTGTCTTCCCGCTAATCTGGTCAGCAGGCACCTTGACCAGATCGTTCACGGGGGAATCGGCAAGCAGCCGAAATTCCGTCCCTTTAATGATCGCTTTATCCCGCTGGATGTCCTCAACGCGAAACGTGACATCTCCGCCGTACGATTTTCGAACGACCAAGTCTCCTAAAATCATCACACTGTATCACCCCTCCCATATCGTATGGGTGAATGCACAGTTTGGTTCCTTATCCATGCTCAGGAGCTTATGCAAGCCAGCCACAACCGTGCAAAGCGCAACCAGACGCCCTCTGACTGCTGCTAAGCGATCACTTGTGCGTCAGGTTAGGAAAGCCCGGCCCCCAGCAGCACAGCGCTCAGACGCGCAAATTCCTCGATGCTCAGCGTCTCGCCCCGACGGGAAGGCTCTATGCCTGCCTGAAGCAACAGCGGCTCCAGCGTGTCCCTGTTCTCTTTGGTAAAGAAACGGCTTTTCAGGTTATTCGAAATGGTCTTGCGACGTTGAGCAAAGGAAGCATGAACGACTTCGAAGAAATGCTGCTCATCCACCACCTCTACCGGAGGCACTTCCCGCACACGCAGACGGATGACCGCCGATTCTACATTCGGCTGAGGAATAAACACCGTATTCGGTACGATGCAGACCAGTTCAGGCTCGCTGTAATATTGCACTGCAATACTCAAACTGCCGTAGTCTTTCGTCCCAGGAGACGCAGCCATACGCTCAGCCACTTCCTTTTGGATCATGACGACGATATTCTCCAGAGGGAGCTTGTCCTCCAACAGCCTCATCAGAATCGGTGTAGTGACGTAGTACGGCAGATTAGCGACGACGCTCACTTTACTGACCCCAGCAAAATCGGAAGCGAATACCTCGCGCAAATCCAGCTTCAGCACATCTCCGTGGCGTACCTTCACATGCTCATAAGGGGCCAGTACCTCTTCGAGAATAGGTAAGAGCCGCTGGTCAATCTCGACAGCAGTAACTACCTTGGCTGATTGCGCCAGCTTCTCGGTCAAAGCGCCAATCCCTGGACCGATCTCAAGTGCACCCTTCGTATCGTCCAATCCCGCAGCATTCACGATCTTGTTCAGAATATTTTGATCAATCAGAAAATTTTGTCCCAAGCTCTTTTTGAACGAAAACCCGTGCCGCTGAATAATCTCCTTCGTGCGCCGCGGTGTTGCTATATCTTGAATCCCTGTCATACGGATATCACAATCCTTCACTTTCAATTTGTGCCAGCGCACCAGCAAATTCCTCACGGCTGATCTGGAACACAGCGAGCCGTTTATGTAGCTGCTTACCATTACAGTAACCAATCCCCAGCACATTACCCAAAGCCATACGCCGTGCAGCAGCATTTGGGTGGGTAATAAGTCCGGCGTCAATCAGATCCGCCCAATCGATTAGAGGATCAGCCCCTTCCACCGTCGTATGCACTCGTGCGAGAGCGTGTCTGATCGCTTCAGGCGAGGCATTCTCTACGCCAATATCCCCTTTGCGCGTCGCTTCCGCCTCCGGTATAAAGGCCTGCTTGCAACCGGGCACCTTGGAGGCGATAATTTTGCGGATGCGCTCCCCTGCATGATCGGGATCGGTCAAAATAATGACACCCCGCCGCTCCTGTGCCAATGCAATTTTGCGCAGCGTCATTTTATTGATGGCGGAGCCGCCCGTTTCTATCGTATCCGCCTCGACAGCACGGCGAATAGCCACCGTATCATCCCGACCCTCTACCACGATCACTTCCTTGATCATTTGCGTTTCCCTCCACTACTACACAGTAAGCTATATTCATCTTTCCCTGCTTTTGAAAACAAAATAAGAAGAGGATATCCTCTTCTTAGCATGGCATAACTATGACGTTAATAGTATCGCATTGACCCAAACATATACAACACGTTTTTAGTTCATTTCAGGCTTCACGGGTCCAATCACATATACGGTTTTTCCGTGCTTCCGACCAAACTGATTGGCTTGACTCAAACTCTCATAATACACATCGATTTTGTGGCCTTTAATCGCGCCACCGGTATCCTCCGCACGGCGGAAGCCCACCCCTTCAATATACACCCACCAGCCGATTGGAATCACACTTGGATCGACAGCAATGGTGCGCCCTTCCGTGACACGCGTGCCGGATGCGGTACGTGTACCGATACCTGACTCCTGTGAGGAATACGCCGTCATGGAGACGTTTTGTAATACTTTACTGTATTTGAAATTCACACCTGCTTTACGGACAGCATTGCCCGAACTAACCCGTGTTGCCTTAACGGCATCTTCGGGACCGACGGAAGCAGCCAGAACGACCGGTTTTTTCTTCGTTCCTACCGCAATCACCTTATCCACACGATTTTGCGCGACTTCCTTGTTTACCAGTTGCTTGGATACCAATTTTCCGTCATGGTATACCTTTTGAACATGCTGGACCACAACACCCGTTTTACCGCTTTGGATGACCCGATTATCGCCTTTATAGAGACTCGGATCGGCCGTTTTGATGACCTGATAAGGCACCTGTTGCTTCTGTTCGACCTGCTGTTTCTTCACACGGACGATTTTTATGTCCATGTTAGACGAAACAGAGGCATCCAGAGCAGGGTAAACTTTATCATTTGACGATAATTTATAGCCCGAGGTGCGAATGGCACCCTCTACTGTATTTTCTGTTGTGTACAACTTTTTCGTCTCATTGCCTGAGGATACTTTGACCTGATTGGCACGTTTGATAACTACGCGATCCCCATCCTGAACTGCTCCGTTCAGCGGCATCGAAACCGTATCATGCGGCTGAAGTGAAATCGAATGCTCTTTGAGCAAATCTTGGAGCTGGGATTCCCGGGTTTCTACCGCAGATGCCTTACCATCGATGACAAAAAAGACCTGTTTTTTAGATTGAGTGTACACCAGAATTGAAATCATAATCGTTAGTGCGATTAGAAAAATAGCAACCAAAGCAGCCTGGCGCACATTTTCTTGCTTCCAACGCAATACGTAAGACATGCTGGATGAGCGTGACTCATGGGTCTCCTGTTTTTGGAAAATGCCCATTTCCTCCGTCCTCCTTACATAGCCCGCCGTCTGGAGTAAGACATAGTTGAGATTGACGTGACTATAACAGATTTTCTACAAGACAAGCCCGTACTGCGACTGTCCTGCACCATGTACCCGTCTTCGCGGCATGCTGTCCTCCCCTGTTTAATCACAGTATGATGACAGATTTTCTTTTATTCACAACAAAAAAAGCCAGAGAAAGAGACTAGAGAGCTCTTTCGTGGCTTCCGACATGTGCGAATATGCGGAAAAATCATGCACGAGATGGCTTCTCTCTTGTTACGCTTACGGGGTTAGCTGTCGGGTTCGGACGTAGAGAGACGCCCTAGCTTGGGTCAACCGCTCATGGCGGTCGCCTTCACATTCACCCCGAAGACCCAGAAAGAAATCAAAATACGGCCCCTCCACCTGTTCAATCCCATCCGGGAAAGGAATCTAGGTCGAGCCGGCTGGCGGAAGAGACGTTCCCTTCTTGCCCATACACCGGACGTACAGTAAGCCATATCGGTTCCCCCGTTCCCTGTAAAAGGGACTCAGCGAGACTGGTTCATGAAATGAGCTGTTGGTGTTTACATTCAAACAACAATTCACTGAAAAGATGATATCCTGTTTCTATGCATGTTGTAAAGCAGGTTTCAAGTACATTTTCTAAAATATTCGGTTAAAATATTGTAATATTCTCGAGTTTCCTGCAACAAATTCATGATTAGCTTCGTCTATCTCATTATTTTGATTGATTTCTTCACTTTTTTACTTAATGTCAAATCGTTCCAAGGCATTTTGGGTCGTTATTGACACTAATTCCTCCACCGCTATTCCCTTGATTTGGGCAGCCGCCTCTGCGACCAGTCCCACATGTGCGGACTCATTTCGCTTCCCGCGGAACGGATGCGGTGTCAGGTAGGGCGCGTCCGTTTCAATGAGCAGACGGTCCAGCGGCACCTGTGCCAGTACCTCCTTTGGCTGCTTGGCATTTTTGAACGTTATCGGCCCGCCAAAGGAGAGGTGAAAGCCCATATCCAGCACCATTTTAGCCGTCTCCCAGCTCCCGGAAAAGGAGTGCATCACTCCGCCTACCTCACTCGCTTTTTCTTCACGCAAAATCTTAACAATATCTTCATGCGCATCCCGGTTATGGATGACAATAGGCATGTTCAGCTCACGAGCCAGTCCAATCTGGTTGCGTAGCACCCGATGCTGTACATCCTTCGGCGACGTATCCCAATAATAATCCAGGCCAATCTCTCCGATCGCCACGACTTTTTTATGACTGCATAACGATGCAATCCATTCCAGATCGCCTTCCTGCATCGTGATCGCATCCTGTGGATGCCATCCAATTGCCGCATAAATAAAATTATACGTTTCGGCCAATTTCATGGTAGACGGAATGGTCTCACGGTTAAATCCGATATTAATCATTCGGGTCACTCCCGATTCGACAGCGCGTGCTATAACTTCTTCGCGGTCTTCGTCAAATTGCGGCGCATCCAAATGAGTGTGAGTGTCGAATAAATTCAAGGTTTTTTGTCTCCTTTATTACTTTATTTGGCATATAATTGTCTATTGTTTGACAAAATAATTCCTTATTTCGGCAGGAAGCTTGTCCTTTACCCCATCCAATTTATTTTGGGGATAGTACATGTGATATTTTCCCCGGTGAATGCCGCTAATGGAGCGCACAATTTCCGACACTTCGGAAATTTCTCTCACTTCTCCTTTACGTCCCAGGAGTAAAATCTGGTTGTCCGTCGAGCCACCCTGCCGAAACACATCATAAGGAAGATCCGTCGGAAAATCAATTTCCAGATCATATTCCGGATGCAGACCAACCAGCTCTAGCGCTGTCCGAATGTTGTCAATGGTATCTGTATCCATATTTTCGATCTCTACATATTTATACAGCTTGCGATCCATAAAACGGGTACTCAAATCGCTTAAAATCTCGTCCTTTTCCCGTTTCCACTGACTGAACACTGTCTGAATCAAAGACTCGTCGAGCATCAAATATTGTTCCACCGTAAGCTCTCCCCGAAAGAGGTCTGGCAATGGATCCAGCAGAAAACTAAACTTATATCCGTTTCTAAATAGCTCCTTTGCCCGCTTGAAAATTTTACGTAATAAAATTTCCGAGCTGCGCGTCACAGGGTGAAAATAAATTTGCCAATACATCTGATAGCGCGACATCAGATAATCCTCTACCGCATGCATACCTGACTCCTTCACAACAATTCTTCCATTATGAGGACGCAGCAGTCGTAAAATACGATCCAAATCTATGGTGCCATAATTGACGCCTGTTGAGTGCGCATCCCGCAGCAAATAATCCATACGGTCCGCATCCAGTGGGCTTGTGACCAGGTTTACGACAATCGGCTTGTCGTACGTTTTGGCAATTACCGCAGCCACCTTCGCAGGAAGCTCCTCATCGACTTGCCGCAGCACAGCGTTAATCTCCGTATTCCCCAATACAATCCGGCATGTCCAATCCTCGTGATTCATATGAAAGGCTTCTTCTATAGAATGGGAAAACGGGCCATGCCCCACATCATGCAACAAAGCTGCACACAATGCGACTAAACTTTCTTCCTTCGGCCAATCGGAAAATTCATCGCGTTCAAATTGGGAAATAATACGCCGTGTAATTTCGTACACACCTAGCGAATGCGAAAAACGACTATGCTCCGCTCCATGAAACGTAAGATAAGATGTACCCAACTGCCGAATACGACGCAAGCGTTGGAACTCTGGAGTATTGATCAAACGCCATATCACTGTATCCTGAACATGGATATAGTTATGTACCGGGTCCTTAAAAACTTTTTCTTCACTGAGTGGCTGGTGCAAGATATCAACTCCTTTAATATTCTGAATAATGGATTAAGATACAATAAAATCCTAAACGATTCCCTTCATTCGACATAGCTTGTCGTAATATGTCGAATTATAGCTTTTCGGCATTTCCAAATCGACAAATGGCTTAAATCATCAATAAAATAAGGTAATACACACGCATCATGCTCTTTATTCTAAATACTTTTGCATAATTAATCTGTTAGCTCATTTTTAAGGTTGACTGTTTTGGGAATCGTTGGTATAGTAAATATCAGAAAAGAGAAAATTTTGTCGAATCATGACACTTATATTATTTTAAACGGCGAGAGGAGCCTGATTTATTATGATGAAATCCACTGGTATTGTAAGAAAAGTTGACGAGCTCGGACGTGTTGTTATTCCAATCGAATTGCGCCGCACATTGGGTATTGGCGAAAAAGACGCTTTGGAAATTTATGTTGATGGCGAACGCATTATGCTCAAAAAATACGAGCCTGCTTGTATCTTCTGCGGCAACGCCGAGAACGTAATTTACTTCAAAGGAAAAATTGTTTGCCAAGATTGCATCTCAGAAATTCCAACACCTGTGACAAACTAAGATTTTTAGTATATAATAGACTTATAAGAGATTGTTAATTCTAACCTTTTTCATATATACTCCTTGTTGCCTTCCACGGTTTGAACCCAACCGTTGGAAGGCCCTTTTTTGTTTCGGGAAGTTTTCATAAAAGCGCGTTATATACATCCCTTTTGGAAATGGAGCGGTCGGTAGCTGTACGCTTCATAGCGTCCTTGCGTGTCAGCCCTTCTGTCTCATAATGCGCAACGTGGGCCTCCAAAGACAAGGACTGCCACCATGCCTGTCGCTCCTCTTCCTCTTCTGCTTCGTTTTTCCCTTCAACTACCAGGCAATATTCACCAAGCGGTGGATGCTCCTCCAGTCTGGCAAGGCATTGCTCCGCCGTTCCTCGTATCCATTCCTCATGCAGCTTGGTCAACTCACGTGCAAGCACCACTCTGCGTTCCCCCAGTGTTTCCTTCAATACCGTCAACGTCCGTGCAATACGATGAGGTGATTCATAAAACAGGATCGTGCCGTGAGATACCTGAAATGACTGTAGCAGCTTCTCCAACTCCTTTTTCTCCCGTGGAGGGAATCCGGCAAATGTAAACCTTTCCGTATTCAGTCCGGAGGCAATCAAAGCTGATAAGGCTGCGTTCGCCCCAGGAATAGGAATAACGCTAATTCCCGCTTCCAGCGCCAGCTTGACCAGATCCGAACCCGGGTCCGAAATGGCCGGCAGACCTGCATCGCTAACCAATGCCAAATTTTTTCCTTCCATTATATAACGTATCAGCTCAGGCCCACTGGCAGCTTTATTATGTTCATGATAGCTGAATAGCATTTCCGGCGTGATGTCAAAATGTGTGAGCAGTTTGCGCGTCTGCCGCGTGTCCTCCGCCGCTATAATACTGCACGATTTTAAGGTGTTAATCGCCCTAAAGGTCATATCATCCAGATTACCAATCGGTGTCGCAACGAGATACAGCTTACCCCGTTCTTCTCCGCTGGTTATAAAACTTTTTTGCACCGCTGCCTTCACAGTAAATCCCCCTTGCTTACTTCTCCATAGATATCCCTTATTTCCTGAGTATAATTCCCATTCTCCTGATATACAATGAGCGGGGGCAACAGACGAACCTCCGGCTTACCATCGCATAGCGCCTCGATGAGCACCATATTCGCCTCCATATGAGCTCGTGGGTGGACAAACCGAATCCGTTTCGGCTCCAATCTGTTAGCACGCATCAGGGTTATAATCTCACCCAGCCGTTGCGGACGATGAACCATCGACACTTTTCCACCATTACGGACAAGCCGCGTACACGCCTGAATGACCTCTTCCAGTGTACAATGTACCTCATGACGCGCAATCGCCTGATGAGGGTTTAGCTTGATATCACTGCCGTTTAGCGGCGTATAGGGGGGATTTACCGTAATTGCATCATATACACCATGCCCCGTGATTTGAACCAGCTCGCGCAGATCCCCTTCCCGAATCTGAATCGCTGCCTCCAGTCCATTCAGGCTGACGCTGCGTCTAGCCATATCAGCCAAGCGTGGTTGAATCTCAATTCCTTCAATAGCCGCTTTAGTTCGTGTCGTTAGCAGCAGGGGGACGACCCCGTTGCCTGTACACAGATCCAAAATTTTTCCACGCTGCGGAATACCGGCAAACCGCGCCAGCAAAACCGCATCCATGGAAAAGCTGAACACCTCATCACTTTGGATAATACGCAAATTATGTGACAATAGATCGTCAATTCGTTCAGACTTCTGTTCATTTTCGTACATAGCGCTCTCCCATCTTTTTATCCCAAATCGTTCTAAACCCATACTTCCTTACAAAAAAGCCGTAGGCACCTTGCTCCTACGGCTTGTTTTTATTTATTCAAAAATGACAGACAGAAAAGGCAATCGCCTTCCGTTCGCAAATGTCCGTAATACACGTTGCATATATGAAATCCTTCATGATACAGCCTCGCCAGATTGTCGTGGCCTTCGCCCACAACCTCACCCGTTTCCTCTTCATCCTTAATGACGATCGGAGGAGAAAGCTTCGGCCTTTTTGCCGTCTTTTCTTCTCTGGAGGTTTCACGTTTGAGCATCTTGCGCACCTGTTCGTTTTCAATCGTTAGTCGTTGATTTTCCTCCAGCAGCTCTTTTACTGCCAGTTTCAATTCACCCAGATCGCTATGCAACTGTCCCATTTGGGTTTCCATTTCGTGAATACGCGCAAAAACATTTAATTTATCCAAGTTTCCACCCCGAAGCAACCTAATGGTTTACTTGACGACTACATCGTCCATTGGAAGTTCCTTGACCTTGCTAATCTCAAACAGTTGAACATGCACTGTACGATGGCCAGCATTTACGCCTACAACTTTGCCTTCTCCAAGAGAGGTGACGACCATCTTGCCAACCTGCGGCAATTCTTCCTTCATACTCTCGTAGTTATCATGTTCGAACTTGAGACAGCACATCAATCTTCCACACAACCCGGAAATCTTCGTCGGATTCAGCGACAAGCTCTGATCCTTCGCCATCTTAATGGATACCGGTTCAAAATCCCCCAGCCACGAAGAGCAACACAGGATACGTCCGCAAGGACCGATCCCGCCCAGCATTTTAGCCTCATCCCGTACTCCGATCTGCCGCAGCTCAATCCGTGTACGAAAAATACTGGCTAAATCCTTTACAAGCTCCCGAAAATCCACGCGGCCCTCTGCCGTAAAATAAAAAATGATCTTATTGCGGTCAAATGTAAATTCCACGTCTACCAGCTTCATTTTAAGGCCATGGTCTTTGATTTTATTTAAACACGTACCGAATGCATCCTTGGCCGCCAATTTATTCTCTTCTACAACAAGGGCGTCATCATCTCCGGCAATACGGATGACTTTCTTTAAGGGCAGGACAACGTCCGAATCATTTACTTCTTTTTTGCCCACCACAACCTTGCCATATTCAATACCGCGCGCGGTTTCTACAATAACGCAGTTTTCTTTCTCCACCGGAAGGTCCAGTGGATCAAAATAATAAGTCTTGCCCGCCTTCTTGAAACGGACACCCACTACACTATACAAAAATTAACCCCCTTGTATGCCACTAAACCTCATTTGAAGCCGACATGTACGAATGGCCGCAATTGAAGTCTCACTGTCGCACAAACCGGGAACCTGGCGTCGCGGATTGTGCAGAGTGGAACAAGCGCGCCTTCCTGTTAGCCGGTGATGGAACCGCTTGTATCGGACAACCCGATCAGAAGCTGCTCTACGCACAATTGACCATTGACGTGAAAACGGAGCTTCTTCCTGCAATTCGCGGCCAAATCCATATAAGAGACCCATTGTTCCGTGCTGCGGGTGATTGCCAATTTGGAGACGGACTCCAAATGATCTATGAAAACAATGCTTTCGTGCCTTCCGTAACGGAAATGAAGCATATCCTTGAACCACAAATGAAACAGATGAAACAGAATATCCAGGTGTTCAGAAAGTCCAGTTTTAAAAATCTTCTGTTGAGCGAGAATAATGGACGAGCTTCCCCGGCTCATGGACTCCTTCACTAATTGTAACACTACGTTTCTAATTTCTGCAAACCAATTCTGCTGGAGAATTTCTCTACATGATTCCAGTCCCGAGGCAATATGAACCGCCGACCGGACAAGTCCTGCCGTATAGCCTTCCCCAATCAAGGCCTGCATCATCACTTCAGGCTGCAAAGCATGAAAAGGAACCTGCTGCGTACGTGATTGGATCGTGGGCAGCAATGCCTGTCCATTTTCCGAAATGAGTATGCCCACCACAGGCACTTGAGGTTCCTCCAAAAATTTAAGCAGGCTGTTTGCAGCTTGCACTGTCATGGTATCCGCCTGCTGGATAATATATACCTTCGGATTGGCGCTTTCCGATTTATAAGAGAATATGCGCTGAAGTCCGCGAATCTGGTCAATTTTGATCGTAGCTCCATCCGGCTCTACGATAAACAGATCCGGGTGATTGCCGTGCTCTACCTTACGGCAGGACAGACACTCGCCACATGCATCATCCGTCATTCGTTCACAAAATAATGCCTTGGCAAAGGTCTGCGCCATCTTCATCTGTCCGCTTCCCGGCGGTCCGCTAAATACATAGGCATGGTTGACCGCCTCATTCCGAAGTGCGCTTTGCAGCATTTTTTTAGCTATATCCTGCCCCATTATATTTTGGAAAGACATATTTCCTCACCTTCTCTCCTGAAAACAACTGTTATCTATCATCAAATAGTTGTCCTTCAGGGCAGCTTTGCTGCTATTTTTCCATATTTCCAACCGTTACCTACCTGAATATAGTCAAAAATAATCTGCTAGCATCATCAGCAAGCAGATTATTCCTTCGTGGCGACAGCCCGTTCGTATTCGTTTATGGCAGAAGTCTACATTTAAAACGAGAGATTAATCAGCAGCCCTCTAATTTCACCGACTCCTTGCAAAAGCTCAATCTTGCCTTGCTCAGTTTCGAGCAGATCATCTGCCATCTTGAGCAACAGCTCATCCACTTCATCAATCAGCTTATATCGTTTGCTGCGTCCCCGACGATCCCAGCCCTTTGTGTCCTTCATCGACACGCCACGCCGAACCGTATCCTCCAGAAACCGTTTAACCAGCATTTTATAAGCCTTCAGCTCACGAATCGTCATCGAGCGTGCCAGACGGTCTCCCTGCATCTGAATTTCCTTGAAGCGACGGTTTAGTTCCTCCTGTGAAGCCTGCTGCCCATTTTGCTGCATAACATCGGAAAAGCTCTTGGACTGGATCGGCTTCGCATTCATTTCATTGGTAGACAACGTACTCTGTAAAGGGCGATAGCCCGGATTTATTTTCATATAAACCTGCTTTCCCCCCGAATACTTCCGCTTTTCCCCTTCATAAAACAGTTCAACATGGAACTGAGGGAAACCAGCGGCCTTCCAGGGACCGCGCCTTGGCGCTACCGTTATAGTGGATCTGTTCCTTACTCCCATGATACGGGCAAGAAACAGGTAATTCCCCTATCATATCGGCAGAATAGGTCCTATTGTGTAGATTCAGAAGTGCTCAAAACGGTCTACAGGCATCACGAACACCGTCGCTCCGCCCACCTGTACTTCAACAGGCAAAGGCAGATAGGAGTCAGTCGTACCGCTCATAGGGGTAACGGGTGTGACTAGCTGTTCACGTACCTTGCAACTGCTGCGAATGACATTCATCAACGAGTCCACCTGATTGTCATCGACACCGATCATAAATGTCGTATTCCCTGCTCGCAAAAATCCGCCTGTACTCGCCAATTTGGTAGCACGGAAATTAGCTTTCACCAGTCCGCTGGATAATCTGTTACTATCCTTATCCTGCACAATCGCAATAATCAGCTTCATCCTGTATTCCTCCTTCAAGCCATATTAGGAACAAGCTAGTCCCTAGCTCAATTTTACCGTATATCCTTCGACAATTACATGCTAAAGTTTTGAATAAACCGCTTTTTCAGCAAATCCTTCAATACTTGCTCTACCTGCTCCGGTGCGGGAGATGCATCCACAATCGTAATTCGCTCCGGAAATTTGTAGGCCAGCTCCAGGTACGCCTCACGTACCTTGTGGTGAAAGGATATGCTTTCCATATCAAGGCGATCCATTCCCTCTCCCCGGGATGCATTAATTCTGGCCAATCCCAACTCAGGTTCGATATCCAGATAAAATGTAGCATCCGGCTCCCAATCATCTACTGCAAAACGATTAATCGAAGCCACTTCCTCAATTCCGATGCCTCTCGCAAATCCCTGATAGACCAAGCTGCTATCCACAAAACGATCACATAATACGATAGCTCCCTTTTCAATAGCCGGCTTTACCTTCTCCACCAGATGCTGACGCCGGGCTGCCGCATATAGAAGCGCCTCTGTCCGGGCATCCATACTTGTATGGGCAGGGTCCAAAATGATAGAGCGGATCTTTTCCGAAATTTCGATACCACCCGGTTCTCTCGTCGTAATAACTGGATAGCCTTCTTCCTCCATAAACTTAGCCAGCCGTTGGATCATCGTTGTTTTACCGGAGCCGTCTCCCCCCTCCAGCGTAATAAAAATTCCTTTGCGATTCATGCCATTCCCTGCTTTCCAGCCTGAAAAATAAGAGTCACCTACAGGCTCGTATGCTTCTTTTATTCAGTCTTCTTTATTGGTTAAGTCTCCAACATCTAATCTTTATTTTAAACGGAATACCCGAATTGTAAGCAACCTTTCATCTGCTGCCCCTTGCCATTTGGCTCCCAGCTCACGGAGACGTCTCATTCGTTTAGCTATGGATTCCGTGATTGTTTCTCCTGCGTATAACAGTGGAATACCTGGAGGATACGGGATAATCATTTCCGCAGCCACCCTGCCCGCAGAGTCCTCAACAGCTACTACCTCCATCCGATCCGGTTTAA
This sequence comes from Paenibacillus sp. LT-B23, assembly GCF_059417685.1. Taxonomy (NCBI): domain Bacteria; kingdom Bacillati; phylum Bacillota; class Bacilli; order Caryophanales; family Paenibacillaceae; genus Paenibacillus; species Paenibacillus sp. LT-B23. The sequence goes on from NZ_JBSQBM010000025.1 coordinate 92,986, forward strand.
CCGGTTGAAGCCCAAACTGCACCGGACTAGAATAAACCATCGCACCATCATTGTTCCACGTGGAAAAATCTAAATCCAGTCCACATTGCTCCTTCTGCATAGAACCCGGCCCACCAGCCGTCTCCTTAAACCGTATATCATCATTTATATGCACAAGAGCCTGCAACAGGTGATTAGCATCTTTAATCATGGAGCCTAACGTAAACAATAAAACAACATGTTTTTCGTCACTCATCTCCGGAATACAGCCATACGCCTCCAACTCACGCTTTAAGCCAAAGCCATCCAATACACCAAATGTATCATACAACACCATTTTAAAAGGGTCATGAGTCGAATATCCGTCCGCTTCTCCCTCATCCCTCTCCAAGCGCTCAGAAATGCCCTCTTGGGCTTCATTCTCCTGATGTGCTAGCTGAATAGGCTCTACGAGTCGAAAGCGTGGAAGCTGCTTCAGACCTTTTCTAAAAGCATCTGCTGCCGCCAAACCTTCCGTAAAGGCATTGGCCCCATGAACTGCAATATGCCGCCTTGCCAAATCCAGAGAAGCCATTAGCGGGTATGAAGGGCTGGAGCTTTGCACCATTGCTAATCGCTGACGAAGCAACTCTCGGTTAATCCGTCCTCCCTGCACGTGTAGCATGGCCCCCATAGTCATGGCTGGTAGCATCTTATGTGTTGACTGGACGACCACATCAGCCCCACAGGACAAAGCAGACACTGGCAAACGGGGATGCAAGCCGTAATGGGCGCCATGCGCCTCATCCACCAACAGAGGCACATGGGCCGCATGACAAGCCTTGGCCGTCGCTGTTAGGTCATGTCCCATCCCGTAGTAGTTAGGCATCGTAAGCAGTACGCCTTTGGCGGAAGGATAGGCTTTTAATGCGGTCTGTATCGTATCCGCCGAAGGAGCAACCGCAAGCCCGCTGGTCGTATCTATTTCCGGCTCCAAGAACACCGCAGCAGCCCCGGACAGCATAAGACCATTCAGGACTGACTTGTGTACATTTCTCTGTACCAGCAGTAAATCCCCCGGTTCCGTACACACGGTCAAAATCATTGCCAAATTACCGACCGTGCTTCCTCCAATCAGCCAAAAGCTTTCCTCTGCACCAAAGCACATCGCGGCCAGCCCCTGACCCTCACGGATCACATCCTCCGGATGATGCAGATCGTCCAGTCCGGTAATTTCGGTCGCATCAATAGACATTACTTCTTTCAAGAGAGATGCAATATCTTCATTTTCATATACTTGTCCATTTTTGTGGCCAGGCACATGATAAGAAGCATTGTCCTGAGCCCGGTAACGTAATAGAGCTTCCATTAATGGTGCATGTGAAGCCTTTTTCCCCATCATTCTGCAATCCTTCCGAAACAAAGCTTTATATCTACCCTATTTTATCGTAAAATCAAGCGGAATCCTACTTTTACTCACAGAAAAAAAAGCCCGTACCGACAGGCCCTAGAATACTAACCCTTTAAAGACTAGCTGACAAAGGATATTATGCATTTTTCTGTACCCAAATTTGCTTTAGTTGATCAATAAAAAAATGATATTTGGCGTCTGTCGCATCCGTGCGCACCATTTCAGCCTCACACGCATCACAGATAAACTCGGAAACGATAAAGATGCCTTCATGCTTGTGTTGTCCGCATATAATGCAGCGGTGGCCGCCTTGATCATGCATATCCATCCCACCCTTGTATCTTTTACTATTAGTATGGGGCACTTTCTACTATTTTAAACCTTTTCATAGCCCAGATCGACGATATACTCTATATATATTCCATGTGAGCCCTTATGGTGTTTGTACCCCACAGGTTTAAAAAACAGCCGTCTATGCCGATATAATAAGAAAAGCTCCTACATATGGATACCCTTTCATTGGAGCCGTTGCATACTTCATTCGTGATAGCTTTTCCCTGTAATTATAGAATAGGTTGGCTCACACGAGAAGCCGATCATTCTATAGCCTTACCCAAACGATTTAGTACTTGTCAGAGCCGCATGAGCGCAGCACCGTCCCTTTTTCCGGCTGTGGGCGGTCGAGAAGCCACTTGTGATGCAGTAGATTAATGAAAGGACTGTTTGCATGACAGAGGAAACCGGAACCAAAGCTACCTACTATCACTACAAGCTTATTAAAAAAATCAGTATTCCGCGTCAGCTGATATGGAGTCACATCTCGTTGCCTGTTATTATGCTTCTTTTCCTGCTTCTTGCCTTTTCATGGACCAGCCTGTTTTTGTTTGCTTTAGCTTTTTTCTTGACCTTATGGGTACACTTCGTGATCTCCCGATCTGTACTGTTCATAAGCAAAACAGCCTTCCGCAAGCGCTGGGCGTTTCACCGCAAGCTGCCTTGGCTGGGCTATATGACAGACCAGTACATAGGCTACGGCCTCTTTCGCCGTGTGCATATACATACGCTATGGATCGGCATCTGCTTGTCGGCTGTATTCATTCTCTGGTCTCCACCAGCCTTTACTGTATCCTTGCTCTTTTGGCATCTGTGGCTTATTGCGCCGCGCCTATACATCCTGAGCCGTCTTACAGGCGAAAGGAAAGACGGCATGTTGAAGTTCACCGACGAAGATGCCTCGTATTATCAACAATAGACTAGCTATTCTCTATCCGTATAGATAGGAGCTTATACCCGATCTCGCATATATCCAATGACTAGAACCGCATATTAAAAAAAGGAGCAACCCCATAAGGTTGTTCCTTTTTATGTCCCTCATCCACCGACACTACCCTCTAATACTCTCGTTGGATTGTCTAACCCTTATTCTTTATCCTACCCTTAAGTTCCGAGCCAATCTGATATGCCAATATAAAAAAGGAAGCCCCATCTACTTAACCGCAGTTTTGAGTGCTTCCTGATATCCAGCTTTATTATTCAATATGCACAGCACCTATCTGCTACATTGAGGTCGTCTGTGACTTACTTAAACCAACCCCCTATGTCCGCAACTCCTGTATCCAGTGGGGAACCGTAACATCATTAATTAAGGTCCACACTTTTGCTTTTCCCAGCAGCTTTACCATCTTTCGGGACCAATACAGTAAAAGAACCATCATGCACAGATAAGTGCACCATATGTTTATTTTTCAGGAATACTTTCTGATTAAAGGTCGATAGATTCGGTTCTTCCGTCCAGCCCCAGGCTGCAATTTCCTCCAGATAGGGAGCTGGCAAGCTATCGCTTTCCTTCAAAGCCGGTAAAGCATAGCGTACATAGTCCATATCCGAGTTGCTGCTGGCCCGATCGGTTTTACTCGCTTCTTTAGGGACCGGAAACGTTTTTTCATTCGCTGCCCCCTCAAACGATGTCCAAGAAGGCTCCTCTGTCCCGCACCCGGTAAGAATCGCGACAGCGACACTGAATAGCACCAAAAGAGCAAGCCATTTATTTCGCCGCATGATCTTCCCTCCTTACCAGCTTGATTCACTATACAAACCCTATTCGAGAATTTGCATAATTCTGCAAGAACGCAGCGCGTGTATATGGGATTCAGTACCTATATTATACCGGGTTTCCTCTAACATTCCGTAACAAAAATGTTACCTTCTTTTTGTAAGAACATTTCTAAAATATACGCACCAAAAAAAGGACCACAATCTCAA